>NZ_RJNR01000006.1:0-112934 GCF_003942685.1 Streptococcus mitis
GTAGATAAATGATGAACAATAGAAAATAGGAAAAAATATGTCAAAAAAATTAATTGCTCTAATAGGAGTTCCTGTAGGAATTATCTTCATCAGTATTATAGTGTTGGCAGGTTCGTACAATAGTCTTGTTAGCAAAGATGAATCTGTGAAACAGGCTAACTCGAAGATTGAAGTGGCACTTCAACGTAGAGCTGACTTAATTCCAAATGTTGTAAATTCTGTAAAAGGATATATGAAGCACGAGGAGGACATCTTTACAAAGATTGCGGATGCTCGTTCTAAGATTGGATCAGGAAATAAAGAAACCAAAAGTGAAGGGGAGAGCGAATTAACTTCTGCCATTTCTCGATTACTAGTGGTTCAAGAAAATTATCCTGAGTTAAAAGCTGATACACAAGTGTCTTCTCTAATATCAGAGCTTGAGGGAACTGAAAATCGTTTGTTTGTTGCTCGTAAAGATTACAACGATACTGCAACAGAATATAATAAGACCATTAGACGTTTTCCTACTAATATGATAGCTAGTTTGTTTGGTTTCCAAAGAGCTGAGTTAATTGAAGCAGAGAAAGATGCAAAGGTGGTCCCTAAAGTCAATTTAACTGATTAGTCTTGTGGGGTATCTCCTATGAAAAAGTTACTTTTACTCTTAATTACCCCTTTATTCTTTTTTATGCCTCTTGTTGCGGCTAATATAGCTGTTCCAGATCGTCCTTTAAATGGTATTTACGATCCTAACGGTTATTTAACCACTAGTGTTGCAGAAACGTTAGAGAGTATGAATGCTGGAAGTGAAACCCAAGTAGGTATTTACATTGTAGATACTCTGGACGGTTCCAGCATCGAAGAGGTAGCCAATGAGGTTGCACGCAAATGGAAAGTTGGGAAACAAGATTCCAACAGTGGAATTTTAATTGCTATTGCTATAAAGGATAGAAAGTTTCGTATTGAAACATCCAACGAAGCAGCAATTTGGCTTACTGACTCTATGGCCAGTTCCTTACTAAATGATTCTAAGCCGTACATGAAAGAAGGGAAATATACTGATGCTCTTAACAAAATTCTAGTAGGTATTTCTAGAGCGGAGTCTAGAAAAGCTGAAATCATAAACAAGAAGGAAAATAATCGACTTCCAAAAAGCTATGAAAAATCATTAAAAAATAATGAAGGCTTTAGTAAGTACTTCGATTACATTCCGTTTCCGATATTGTTCTATCTGTTGTTCTTTCTTTTACTAAGTTTAGCAACGTGGATCAAGTACTTAAAAAGATGTCGCTTTTCTAAGTATGAGTACGAGGGAAAGGGTAAGCTGTATCCAGATTTTCCTGACTTTGTACCTAACGATACGTGGACTGAAGAACGTAAATCTGACTATAAAAAAAATAAGCGTTTAATTAGGTCTCAATATCAGTACGAAGGATATAATAAACTTTATCCAGACTCAAAAGGTTTTCTGCCTAATGATACTTGGACTGCATTACTTCTAGAAGCATACTACGCAGAAGTTGAAAGAAAGCACCTAGATAGGCTTAATCGCTCTCAATACTCTTATAATGGGAAGGGGAAACTCTATCCAAACGATAAAGATTTTGTGAGGAATGCTTCTTGGACTTCCGATCTTAAAAAAAGCTACTATGCTTCACAAAGAGTACAGTCAAGTTCTTATGATAGATCAGATTCATATGATTCTGGTAGTTCTAGTTCATCTTGGTCTTCAGATGATTGGGGTGGCGGTGGATTTGATGGTGGTGGTTCTTCAGATAGTTGGTAAATTGAAAATGAAAAGAATTGCTAAAATAAGAAAATAACTATCATAAAGTCAGAAATTTTTAAGGAATTTCTGGCTTTTTATGATAAAATAAGTAAAAGTATTGCAAGTATGAGGTTCAGTATGAAACTAAAAACAAACATTCGCCACTTGCATGGCAGTATTCGCGTTCCAGGTGACAAGTCTATCAGCCACCGTTCCATTATCTTTGGAAGTTTGGCTGAGGGTGAGACTAAGGTTTATGATATTCTGCGAGGTGAAGATGTTCTTTCGACCATGCAGGTTTTTCGTGACCTTGGTGTTGATATTGAGGATAAAGATGGGGTTATTACCATTCAAGGTGTAGGTATGGACGGCTTAAAAGCTCCGCAAAATTCTTTGGATATGGGAAATTCTGGCACCTCGATTCGCCTGATTTCAGGCGTTCTTGCTGGTGCAGACTTTGAAGTAGAAATGTTTGGAGATGATAGTCTTTCCAAACGTCCTATGGATCGTGTGACGATTCCACTGAAAAAAATGGGCGTCAGCATTTCAGGGAAAACTGAGCGAGACCTGCCTCCTCTTAGCTTAAAAGGGACGAAAAACCTCAAACCTATTCAGTATGAGTTGCCGATTGCCTCTGCCCAAGTCAAGTCAGCCTTGATCTTCGCAGCCTTGCAGGCTAAGGGGCAGTCAGTTATTATCGAAAAAGAATGCACCCGTAATCATACTGAAGATATGTTGCAACAATTTGGTGGCCATTTAAGTGTGGACGGCAAGAAAATCACAGTTCAAGGACCACAAAAATTGACTGGACAAAAGGTGGTCGTACCAGGAGATATTTCCAGTGCAGCCTTTTGGTTAGTCGCAGGTTTGATTGTTCCAAATTCTCGTCTAGTGCTGCAGAATGTGGGCATCAACGAAACGCGTACAGGTATTATCGATGTCATTCGTGCCATGGGTGGAAAACTAGAAATAACTGAAATTGACCCAGTCGCTAAATCTGCTACCTTGATTGTTGAGTCTTCTGACTTGAAAGGAATAGAAATTGGTGGCGCTTTGATTCCACGCTTGATTGATGAATTGCCAGTTATCGCTCTACTTGCGACTCAAGCCCAAGGTGTCACAGTTATCAAGGATGCTGAGGAACTTAAGGTCAAGGAAACAGACCGCATTCAGGTAGTGGCAGATGCCTTAAATAGTATGGGAGCAGATATCACACCTACAGCAGATGGAATGATTATCAAAGGAAAATCAGCCCTTCACGGTGCTAGAGTCAATACGTTTGGAGACCACCGTATCGGTATGATGACAGCCATCGCAGCCCTTTTGGTGGCAGATGGAGAAGTGGAGCTTGACCGTGCTGAAGCCATCAATACCAGCTATCCAAGCTTTTTTGATGATTTGGAGAGCTTGATTCATGGCTAAGGTATTACTCGGATTTATGGGGGCTGGAAAATCAACTATTGCTAGAGGATTGGACCCTAATTACCTTGATATAGATGCCTTGATTGAGAAACACTTAGGTATGTCCATTGCGGAATTTTTCGCGGAAAAGGGCGAAGTGGCCTTTCGTCAGGTGGAGTCAGAAGTCCTAGCTGAGTTACTACAAAGAGACCAAGTTGTGTCAACTGGTGGAGGAGTGGTCGTTTCTCAGCGAAATCGTGACTTACTAAAGACAAATTCTGATAATATCTACCTGAAAGCTGATTTTGACACCCTCTACCAACGCATATCAGCTGATAAAGACAATCAGCGCCCGCTTTTTCTAAATAATAGCAAGGAAGAATTAGCAGCTATTTTCCAAGAAAGACAGACTTGGTATGAGGAAGTTGCCAGTCGGGTTTTGGATGTGACCAAGCTAAGCCCAGAGGAAATTATAGAGGAACTGAGATGAAAATTGCTTATCTAGGTCCCAAGGGATCATTTTCACACCACGTTGTGCAGACAGCTTTTCCTCAGGAGGAATTGCAAGCCTTTGCCAATATTACAGATGTTATCAAGGCCTATGAGCAAGGCTTGGTGGACTATTCTGTGGTGCCAGTTGAAAATTCTATCGAAGGTAGTGTTCATGAAACCTTGGACTACCTTTTTCATCAGGCTCGCATTCAAGCAGTTGCAGAAATCGTTCAGCCTATTCATCAGCAGTTGATGGTGGTTCCAGGCCATACTAAGATTGAAAAGATTTTTTCACATCCACAGGCTTTGGCTCAAGGAAAGAAATTCATCGATGAACAATATCCAGAGGCCCAAATCGAGGTAACAGCTAGTACAGCTTATGCAGCCCGTTTTATTTCTGAACATCCAGACCATCCTTATGCAGCGATTGCACCAAGAAGTTCTGCTGAAGAATATGGCTTGGAACTGATTGCCGAGGATATTCAAGAAATGGAAGCCAATTTCACACGTTTCTGGGTTTTGGGAGCTGAAAAGTCTTCTATTCCCTTGAAAGCACAAACTGAGAAAATGACTTTGGCCTTGACCTTACCGGACAACCTTCCAGGTGCCCTTTATAAGGCTCTGTCGACCTTTGCTTGGAGAGGAATTGACCTGACAAAAATTGAAAGTCGGCCACTCAAGACAGCACTGGGTGAATACTTTTTCATTATTGATGTGGACTATGCTGATAAGGACTTGGTCCACTTTGCCCAAAAAGAATTAGAAGCCATCGGAATCCAGTATAAGGTTCTGGGTGCCTATCCCATTTATCCAATATCAGACCATGGAAAGGAGAGAAGATGAGTAAAGAAAATCCTTTAAGCCATCACGAGCAGTTACGTTATGACTATCTTTTTAAGAACATTCATTACCTCAATGAGCGAGAGAAAAAAGAGTTTGCTTACCTGCAAGGTAAGTTAAATATGGCTAGTGGTAGTGAAGTTTCTCCAGAAATTCATAATGAAAATCACGATATGGAAGATTCTTTCATGGAACCAATCAATCAGTCTCCTCTTCCAACCTACGGTAACCGTAGTCGTGCAAAAAAATATCAGAAAAGTCATCCTCTTCCAAAGGTTAAGTCCAAAAAACGTAAGATTCGTTGGGGGCGCATTTTTGCAGGATTGCTTGCCCTTCTAGCCTGTGTCGGTTTTGGCATGATTTTTATGTTCCTAAAAGGCTATTCAAATGCGGATCAAAATAAACCTGCCAATGCTAAGGCAGCTCAAGTAGAAGTTTTTCATGGTCAAGATACCAAGGATGGGGTTAATATTTTGATTATGGGGACGGATGGACGGATTGGCCAAAATAGTGCTGAAACAAGAACGGACTCTATTATGGTCTTAAACGTTGGTGGCTCAGATAAGAAAATTAAGCTGGTCAGCTTCATGCGTGATAACTTAGTTTATATTGATGGATATAGTAAGATTATCAATGGAAAGAAACAAACAGATAACAAGTTAAATGTAGCCTATGAACTAGGGGAACAGGAAGGCCAAAAAGGAGCAGAAATGGTTCGCCAAGTATTGAAAGATAATTTTGACTTGGACATTAAGTACTATGCCTTGGTTGATTTTCAGGCCTTTGCAACCGCTATTGACACTCTCTTCCCTGACGGGGTGACGATTGATGCCAAATTCTCAACCTTAGAAGGTCAACCTTTAACCGAAGCTACGGTGGGAGATGACTTGCATGCTACAGAAACAGAGTCTCCAACCCAGACTATCAAAGTTGGAAAACAGCAGATGAACGGTTCAACCTTGCTCAATTATGCTCGCTTCCGTGATGATGATGAAGGTGATTACGGTCGTACCAAGAGACAACAGCAAGTGCTGACAGCTGTTCTGCAGCAACTCAAGGATCCAACTAAACTTTTTACTGGATCAGAAGCACTTGGTAAGGTCTTTGGGATGACCTCTACGAATGTTCCCTATAGTTTCTTATTGACAAATGGTTTATCCTTCCTAGATGGAGCGCAAAATGGCATTGAGAGATTAACGGTTCCAGAACTAGGTGATTGGGTAGATGATTATGATGTTTATGGAGGACAGGCACTCTTAGTAGACCAAAATAAATATCAAACTAAACTTTCTCAAATGGGAATGAGATAAGATAAGACAAAATTCCAAATAAAAAACTATACTTTAAATATAAAATAACGATCCTTGGACAATAGTCCCTTATCTCCAAAAAAAGCAACGGATTTGCCGTTGCTTTTTTACATGGTTGCGATAGTCTTTGTAAAATAGAATTGCTTAATAAACCATTTAGAAAGTCTATCCCATGCCTATTCACTATAACACAAATCAAACAACTATACCACTAGAAATCAGTTCTTTCTTACCACAAGATCATCTTGTCTTTACTATTGAAAAAGTGGTGAATACCTTGGAAGATTGTCACTTCGACGCCTTCTATCATGCCTTTGGTCAGCCATCTTATCACCCTAAAATGCTTGTATCTACTCTTTTATTTTCCTATTTACAAGAGATTTTCTCTGGTCAAGAAATTGCTAATGAAGAGTATACAAGTTATTCTGAAACAGATCCCGTGAAAATCAAAAACGATAAAGGAGAGATAGAAGATATCGGCACAGTCCGTCAGGTGATTGAAAACGAGACAGGAATAAAGGTTTACGTAGTTGAGAGTTTAGACAAATCTTTATGGTATACTATAAGTAAATCAGTGCATGATATATTTGTAAAATAACATAAAGGAGACGTCATGAAGCCATTAAAAATTGTAGGAATCATTTTAGCTAGTTTTTTGGTTATTGTTGGATTAAGCATAGGAGGATATAAAGTAATGCAAAAAGTAGAACACGATGAGATGGCGAGAATTGTTAAAAGTGAGGAAGTCAAAAAGATTGTTGAAAATAAACTTAAATATCTAGATAGTGAGGCCTTAACAAAAGAAGGTACAATAAAATCGTATGAAATTGATATCGACTCAATTAAGCATAATCCCATGGGTGGTATTGATTTTAAAGTATATGTAAATTCAGATAAAAAACTAAGAGTGATGTATGGATTAGAGAAAGATAGCACTACCGGAAAAATTGAATATTCAGGTGGCGGCTATTCTGCTCAACTTGCAGAATTGTTAAAAAAGGTGAAAAAATGATACAAAAATATACGGAACATGATAGACAAAAAATTGCTGCTAGAGAATATACGGAGTATACGAAAGATGATCCAATTGATATTGGAACTGATAACAATCCTAATGTAATCGGCACAGTTCGTCAGGTGATTGAAAACGAGACAGGGTTGAAGGTTTATGTAGTTGAGAGTCCAGACAAATCTTTACGGTATACTATAAGTAAATCAGTACATGATATATTTGTAAAATAACATAAAGGAGACGTCATGAAACCATTAAAAATTGTAGGAATTGTTTTAGCTAGTTTATTAGTTATCGTTGGATTAAGCGTAGGAGGATTTAAAGTGATGAAACAAGCAGAACATGATGAGATGGTGAGAATTGTAGAGAGTGAGGAAGTCAAAAAGATTATAGAAGATGATTTGAAAGAAATGGATCAATTTTATTTAACAAATAAAGGGAAAATAAAGTCTTATCAAATTGATGATAAATCCATCAATCATAGTCCAATGGGAGGGATCAAATTAAAAATTTATATAAATAATGACGAAGAATTATATGTATTTTTCACTGTTAATAAAGATAAAAAAAGTGGAAAGTTAGTTAATGATGGCGGAGGAAACTCTGCTAAATTTGAAAAAATGATAACGGAGAGAAAAAGTGAGTAGACAGTATAGTGATCATGAACGTCAAAAAATTGCTAATGAAGAGTATACAAGTTATTTTGAAACATATCCCAACATGATATATTTGTAAAATAACATAAAGGAGATGTCATGAGGTTATTAAAAATTATAGGAATTGTTTTAGCTAATTTGTTGGTTATCGTTGGATTAAGCGTAGGAGGATTTAAAGTGATGAAACAAGCAGAACATGATGAGATGGTGAGAATTGTAGAGAGTGAGGAAGTCAAAAAGATTATAGAAGATAACCTAAAGCTGAGGCATAAAGGGGCACTTGAAGAAGGAAATATTATCCAGAATTATGATATAGATATTAATTCCATTTTTCATAGTCCAATGGGAGGGATCAAATTTAAAATTTATATAAATAATGACGAAGAATTATATGTATTTTTCACTATTAATAAAGATAGAAGTAGCGGAAAGTTAGTTAATGATGGTGGAGGAAGCTCTGCTAAATTTAAAAAAATAATAACGGAGAGAAAAAGTGAGTAGACAGTATACTGATCATGAACGTCAAAAAATTGCCAATGAAGAGTATACAAGTTATTCTGAAACATATCCCAACATGATATATTTGTAAAATAACATAAAGGAGATTCTATGAAGTCATTTAAAATTGTAGTAATTATTTTAGCTAGTTTGTTGGTTATCGTTGGATTAAGCATAGGAGGATATAAAGTAATGAAACAAGTAGAACACGATGAGATGGTTAGGGTTGTCAAGGGTGAGGAAGTCAAAGAAATAATAGAGGATTATTTGAATTACATAGATGGGAAAGCTTTTACAAATAAAGGAGTAATCCAGTCTTATGAAATAGATACAGAATCTATTCAACATAACCCTATGGGGGGAATAAATTTTTCTGTTTATGTAAATGAAGATAATGAACTATATGTAAGGTATACCCTAGAGAAAAACTCGCAAACAAATAAGGTGGATTTTTCCAGTGGGGGATACTCGGGGAAATTGCACAATCTGATAAAGGAGAAACAATGAGTAGAGACTACAGTGATTATGAGCGACAAAGTATAGCAAATGAGGAGTATTCAGTCTATGAACCTAGTGATCCTCTGACTATTAAAAACGATAAAGGAGAGATAGAAGATATCGGCACAGTCCGTCAGGTGATAGAAAACGAGACAGGATTGAAGGTTTATGTAGTTGAGAGTCCAGACAAATCTTTACGGTATACTATAAGTAAATCAGTGCATGATATATTTGTAAAATAACATAAAGGAGATGTCATGAGGTTATTAAAAATTATAGGAATTGTTTTAGCTAGTTTGTTGGTTATCGTTGGATTAAGCATAGGAGGATACAAGGTGATGAAAAAAGCAGAACATGATGAGATGGTGAGAATTGTAGAGAGTGAGGAAGTCAAAAAAATCATAGAAGATGATTTGAAAGAAATGGACCAATTTTCTTTAACAAATAAAGGAAAAATAAAGTCTTATCAAATTGATGATAAATCCATCAATCATAGTCCAATGGGAGGGATCAAATTAAAAATTTATATAAATAATGACGAAGAATTATATGTATTTTTCACTATTAATAAAGATAGAAGTAGCGGAAAGTTAGTTAATGATGGCGGAGGAAACTCTGCTAAATTTGAGAAAATGATAACGGAGGGGAAAAGTGAGTAGACAGTATAGTGATCATGAACGTCAAAAAATTGCTAATGAAGAGTATACAAGTTATTCTGAAACAGATCCTTTGAAAATCATAAACGATAAAGGCAAGAAAGAAACCATCGGTACAGTCCGTCAGGTGATAGAAAACGAGACAGGAATAAAGGTTTACGTAGTTGAGAGTCCAGACCAATCTGAAGTGTCCGTTCTTTACGAAGGTTCTAAAGCGCCATTTGATGAAGGATGGGAAGTGGATTGGCTTGCAAATGATATTCCCATGGCTCAAAATATTTTGAAAGGTGAAGAAGGGGTGACTTCTCAGTTGAAGGCGGCGGCATCTATCTTAGATGATATAATGTTGGAATATCCAAACGCTAAAATCTCAGTTTATGGTCACTCTCTTGGTTCTATGAATGCTCAATACGCCCTAGCTAATGTTAGGGACATTTCACGTATTTCAGGAGCTTATATCTACCAAGGCCCGAATATCTATCCGGTCTTGACCAAAGAACAGCGGCAGCGTGTGGATGCGATAAAGTATCGTATTCATAATTATGTTGATGATAAAGATTTGGTTCCTATAGGTTACCCTAAAAATAGAATGGATAGTGTCGGTGTTGTAGGGATGATGCATCATGTGGACTCTGTACAACAGGTAGATTTTGTATATTCTCAACACTTGTGGGGCGGTTATGTTTTTAATGAAGATGGTAGTCTTAAAATTAAGAATGATCGTTCATCGTTTGAAAAACGGTATTCATCTGGTTTGGATAAGGTTTCCAGTGGCTTGTATTCCTATGCAAAGGCTAAAGAGGCATTGGCTTCAGGCGGTTATACGAGTGGTGAGGAACTCTTTTTAGACTCCGAACAGGCCTTAACGATTTCATCGGGATTGCATGAAGTCGCAAATGCTGGTCATGAAGAGATTTGCTCCATAGTTCATAAAGCTCACCAAGAAGCAGAGAAAATAGTAGCGAGCACTTATCACGTTCCCTTTGGTTTTATTTTATCACCTACAGAGGTGGCGACAGCCTATTCTGATGGAGGAGTATCTCGTACGACAATCGTAGATGATCTTGATCATTATTTCTATCCAAAAATCAAAAAATCAGAAAAACTAGCCGAAGATTTTCAAAGTTTAGAAAAGCAAATAGCAGATGGTGTCCAAAAAAAATTGGAAGATGATAAAGAGTTAGCAGGGAATTTTAAAGAATGGATGAAAATCAAGTAATCTGGCAGGAATTAAGAACAAAGCAAAACCATTTAGATTTATTAGATGAACGCAATCGTTCTATTCGCCAACAAAGAGAAGAACAATTTGAAGACCTTCATCAAAAACGGAACCAATTGTTGCATATGATGGAAAGAAAGTATCAGATGATGCAGCATTACCTAGGACAAGTGGACGTGGATACTACTGAGGAAAGAGCACGATTAAACAGAATAGCTTCGGACTTTAGCCAAGCAGTATCTATAGGATTTATAAGAAATCAGCGTGCTTTGGAACAAAGTATTGAAAAAGAAGAGATTGAGTATAGACGAGAACGACGAAAATTAGAAGAGGATATAGATACCTTACATCGTCGAAAGATGAAACTTGATCAAGAAAAAAAGAAGGGATAGCTTATGTTTGATGAAATGATTAATGATTTCTTCTCAGGAGTGAACAATAATATGATTGAGATTCAGAAGGGACTAGAACGTTTACTAATCAGTCATATCTATTCACCGATCAAATTGAATGAGCGTAATAATTTGATGTCAGATGGTGACTTTAAGATCAAAACAGAAGCTCTAGCAACAAAGACAGCACTAGGGATGATTTCTAGTCAACTCGATACAACTATGAAAGGAGCTTATTCGACAAAGGTTGTTGAGAATTTGAAGACGAAAGAAAAAGATTATGATACGATTGTGTAGAGATGAATATTCGACAATTGGAATTAGATAGGAGATTAATACAGGAAAAATCAAGGTTCGAATCACCAGTAAAATAGTGGTTTGAACTTTGATTTTTCTTAGTGTCTGATGGATTTTTAAGGCTTTTTTATGGTATAATAAAACGATATAACTCGTTATTGAACAGAAGAGGAGAGACATGAGTGATTTGAAAGCGATTCAGGCTCGTAGTCTGGAAATGGCTGAATATTTCGTCGCATTTTGTAAAGAACATGATTTGCTTTGTTATCTTTGTGGTGGAGGTGCTATTGGTGCCCTTCGAAACAAGGGTTTCATTCCTTGGGATGATGATCTAGATTTTTTTATGTCCCGTAAGGATTATGAAAAATTGGCAGAATTATGGCCTCGTTATGCAGATGAGCGTTATTTCTTGTCAAAGAGTAACAAGGATTTTGTCGACCGCAATCTTTTTATTACTATTCGTGACAAGGAAACTACCTGCATTAAACCTTACCAGCAAGATTTGGATTTGCCACATGGTTTGGCTTTGGATGTTTTGCCTTTGGATTATTATCCTAAAAATCCAGCTGAGCGGAAAAAACAGGTTCGTTGGGCCTTGATTTATTCTCTGTTTTGTGCCCAAACTATTCCAGAAAAGCATGGCGCACTTATGAAGTGGGGAAGCCGTATTTTACTCGGTTTGACTCCAAAATCTCTCCGTTATCGCATTTGGAAAAAAGCTGAAAAAGAAATGACCAAGTACAGTCTGGCTGAGAGCGATGGAATCACGGAGTTATGCTCCGGTCCTGGCTACATGAGAAACAAGTACCCAATCGCATCCTTTGAAGATAATCTCTTCTTGCCATTTGAAGAGACAGAGATGCCCGTTCCAGTCGGCTATGATGCCTATCTCAGCACTGCTTTTGGTGATTATATGACACCTCCACCAGCAGATAAGCAGCTACCACATCATGATGCTGTTATCGCTGATATGGATAAGAGTTATAGAGAGTACAAGGGAGAATATGGAGCATGATGGGAGAAAAAATAAGCGTTATCGTTCCAGTCTACAATGTAGAAGCCTATTTGGAACGATGTGTGGAGTCAATTCTTCATCAGACTTATACCAATTTTGAACTAATCCTAATAAATGATGGGTCTACTGATTCTAGTGGAAAGATCTGTGATGATTTAGCAAATCAGTATGAGAATATCAAGGTTTACCATATCGAAAATGCTGGTGTTTCTAATGCAAGAAATCTTGGAATTCAGCTAGCGACAGGTGCTTGGATAACTTTTATTGATAGCGATGATTTCGTCACCAATGATTATCTAGCTACTTTAGCTAGTGCAGTTGAGGGAGAACATGTAGGTTTTGTGATTGCTCCTCTACACCATATCAAAAATGGCATTGTAACAGATCTTCCTCCACATTCTGGAAAAACAGAACTCTGGTCGACAGAAGAAACCATGAAGGAACTACTGATGACTACCAGAACGTCATTTTTTCCAGTCGCAAAACTGTTTAAGAGAGACCTGCTTGCGGATGAAAAGTTTAATACAAATTATCACCTGGCTGAAGATGCCCTATTTTTAACTGAATTGTTACTAAAGACAAGATGTAGTAGCGTATTTATTGACAAACCGATTTATTATTATGATCATCGTGAGGGAAGTGCGACAACATCTGTTAATCGGTATGTATTTGATACGATAGAAGTTTATAAGCAAATAATCGCTCAAGTTTCACAAATTTTTCCTAATTTAAAACACGAATTAAAAAATAGAGAATGTTGGTCGTACATCACAGTTTACGATAAAATTATCTTTACTTCACGTGGAGAGTATCAAAAGGAGAAAGCCGAGCTGAGGACTTGGATTGTTCAGCATCGACGTGAAATATGGAAGGATGCTTATTTCACTACTTTTCGCAAGGTAGCGATCCTCTCACTTGTCATTTCTCCATGGCTATATAAGAAAATTGTTGGATTAAAAAACTAATATCATGAGAAGGAGTTGAAAATGAATTTTTCAAAATTGGATGAATACTTTGAAAAATCAAAACTATGGATTGCGTATCTATTTGTTTTTATTTCGATTTTAAGTATGAGTTCACTGGTTTATAAGATAGCAAATCCCCTCTACAAGGGATTATCAGCGATTGTAGTACTTTATATTTGCTGTACCTTATTGTTTAAGTGGAAAGAAATCACAGTAGATCGCAAATTTCTGTCCTTATTTGGTCTATTGGCTGGAAGTCATCTGTTATCAGCTATTTTTAATCGCTCTGGACATTTGATTGGAAATGTGATAGAGATCCTCTTTATGGTGACCTATATTTTATTATTTACCATGTTAGAATCAGGGCAACTTAAAAAATTATTTGACTGGATTGCCTATACGGTTCAAATTGTATCTTTTTCTTCAGCAATTTTTGCGTTTGGTTTATTGGTAAGTAGAGTCCTTATCCTATTTAAGATTGGCGAACAATCTTATTACTATGGTGTTATGAATGGACGTCTGTGGGGGATTGTTAATCCAAATGCTAGTGCGATATTTTCATACATTAGCATTATTTTGGCTATGTATTTGATTCATAAAGGAAGTAAATATTCTGTCTATCTTAAACTGAATAATGTGATTCAATTAGTTTACTTCGCAACCATGCAAAGTAGAGGAGCTTTATTATCTTTAGTGTTAATGATTGGGTTTTATAGTTTCTTTATTAACGGGGGCAAATTAGCTAAGCGATTTCTAATCTTTATTGTTTCTGCTTTACTTGTTTCTGCTGCTAATATCGGATTGAGTTATGTAACCTCTATTTACATATCCTCGGGGAAAGCGACTGTATTAGACTTAAATAAAGGACAATCTTATGCAGAAACGGATTCTTCAGTTATAAAAAAAACAGGTGAACTTCATCTAATAGAAACAACACCTAGTGGTAGAACTTATATTTGGAAAAATGCTATAAAAATGGGAAGTGAGAAACCAATTTTTGGTTATGGTGTAAGAAATGTTCCAGATTATTACACAAAATATTTCAGTAAATTTGAGATTCAAAATTCTCTTATTGGTGGAAATTTCCATAACATTTTGGTAACGATATTTGTTAGTTCTGGAATTTTAGGTTTAGTATCCTTTCTACTTCTACTAGGATATATAATTAAGCGCTTTTTGACTTATTTGATTGTTTCTAAAAAGAACTCTGAAAAGTTGATTATGATTCTTTTCTTTGGCATCTTGTTCGGTCAATTATTTGAAAGTCAGATTATGTACTCAACTAACTTTATTAATATTATCTTTTGGTTGATTATTGGTTATGGATTAGTTGTTTGCAAACGTGATGAAGGTATTCGTTATCAGGAAGTAACTGATATTAGAGAGATTCAACAGATGGAACTAGGAATCATGGAATACATTCATGAAACTTGTCAGAAAATTGGTGTCAAATATTTCCTAGCTTATGGCAGTCTTATCGGTGCGGTTCGTCATAAAGGTTTTATTCCTTGGGATGATGACATGGATATCTGTATGTTACGAGAAGATTATGAAAAGTTGCAAGACTATCTTATCGCTAATCCTGACGAACGTTACGAAGTGATGTCTTATAAGAATAATCTCAACTATGTCTATCCCTTCATGAAAGTGCAGGATAACCATACTTACTTGCTAGAAGAAGATGTTCGCATTGATTCAAATATGGGGATTTATGTAGATATTTTCCCTGTAGATGGCTACGAGAATGATGCAAATTTTAAGAACAATATGACAAAGCTGATAAAGAAACGTCAATTGAGTTGCTATACATTTAAAGGTATCACCAATACGAAAAGTGTTCTGAATTCACTGATACGCTATATTTCAGTTATTATTTTTTATTTCACAAATACAAATAAATACGTTGCACAAATTGAAGAACTTGCTAAATCACGTAAAGTGTCGGATTATGAGGAAGTGGATTATCTTATCTACAAGGATATGAACAAACCAGTGTGGAGACGCGAATGGCTAGAACAAGTTACTACTGGAACATTTGAAGGTAAGGAATTTATGATTCCAAAAAATTATCATGAAATTTTGACCTCAGACTACGGAGATTATATGCAATTACCGCCAGTTGAACAAAGAGTATCTCATCATGATTTTAAATTGTGGAAGATTGTTAAAAAGTCTAAATAGCTGGATTGGGATTAAGAAACGTTTAAAAATATAGTCAAATTTAGGAGAATAAAACCTATGCCTGAAAGAACTTTAACTCTTGAAGAAATCAAACAAGTAGAATTAGATATTTTAAAGTATCTTCATGATCTTTGTGAACAACATCAAATCAAATATTTTATTGATTTTGGAACATTACTAGGAGCTGTACGCCATAAAGGATTTATACCTTGGGATGATGATACAGATATTTCCTTAGCGCGTGATGAATTTGAAAAACTGTATAAGGTTTTAAAAAATGAAAATCATCCCTACTACAAATTAATTTCATTCAGAGAAACAAAGGGGTATCCTTACAGTTATATGCGAGTCTATGATGTGAGGACACGTCGAGATGCTAATCTTATAGATAAAACGGTCGTATTGGGAACCTGCGTTGACATCTTTCCATATGATGGTGTCGTAACGCAAGAAAGTGACCAGAAGAAAATGAAGCTCTACAAATATTTCATTCGTCTTTCTTCTTTGAATTTTAAAGGGATTAAGTCTGAGAATGGTGGACTTAAAAATCTCCCTCGTTATATAGGGTCAGCTATTTTTCGCTTAACTTCCCCACAGATATGGAACCAAAAATTAGAGAGTCTTGCTTTGAAGTATAGTGTGGATCAAGCAACGGATCTCACTTGTACTATCTATGATCCCTATTATCCAGATGGTATAAAAAAAGAATGGCTCTATGATTTGATTGATATGCCGTATGAAAACATTGTGGTCAAGGTTCCGAGAAAATACCATGAATTACTTGTCTACGAATTTGGAGAAAACTATATGAGTCCGCCACCCATTGAGCAACAAGTGCCAGGAGGAGATAAAAATTATTGGATTGATTAGTATAAGTTTCTTATCTTTTAAAATAAAGGGGTTTTCAAGATGAAAAATAAACAGTTAATAAAATTAGTTGGGTATAGTTTTCTTGTATTCTTTCTAACGCTGATTCAGTTATCGCAAGGAGTAGATGCAAATACTATCTCTGCAGGTTCGGGCAATCGTATCCATTTCATAAATACTAAAGCAAAATCTGGGAGTGACGCCATCCTTCTGGAAAGTAATGGTCACTATGCTTTGATTGATATGGGAGAAGACTATGATTTTCCTGATGGGAGTGACCCACGCTATCCAAGTCGTTGGGGAATTTCTATGAGAAATTATCAAGTATTAGAGGATAGATTGATTCGCCACCTAGATGAAATAGGTGTTAAAAAATTAGATTTTATCATAGGAACTCATGTTCATAGTGATCATATTGGTGGAGCAGACGAAATACTCAATCGTTATCAGGTTGGTAAGTTTTATTTGAAAAAATATTCAGATGATCGAATCACAGCAAAGTGGGGGCTATGGAATAATCTTTTCAATTATGATAATGCTTTGAGAGCAGCTCAAAAACGAGGAGTTACGCTTATCCAGAATATTTCAGATGAGGATAGCCATATAAAATTAGGTGATATGGATATCCAGCTCTACAACTATAAGAATGAATATGATGCTGACGGGAATCTGAAAAAAGTTCGAGATGATAACTCCAACTCCATTGTTTCAGTAGTGACTGTGGCAGGAAAGAGAATCTATCTTGGTGGAGATTTGGATAATGCCGAAGGAGCAGAAGATAAGTTAGGTCCAGTTATCGGCAAGGTTGATATGATGAAATGGAACCACCATTATGATGCGACAATTTCAAATACGATTAATTTCCTTGAAAACTTATCACCAAAAATGATTATTCAGACAACTGGTGGAGATATTAATGTTGCTTCAACTAGAGAATACCTTCAGAAGAAAAATATTCAGGTTCTTCGTGCTGCTAGCCAAACTCAAGACGCTACTGTTTTTGATATTAGCGATAAAGGATTTGCTAATGTTTCAAATACCTTCCCTGATATCCCAGTAGTTGACGAAAAATGGTATCAAGAAGATGGCTATTGGAAATATCGTTTGTCTGACGGGGAAATGGCTATCGGCTGGAAAGAGATTGGCGGAGCCACTTACTTCTTTAATGGAAAAGGACAAATGCAAGCAGGCCGCTGGCTTCACCTTAATGACGACTGGGGAGAAAATGCCAAGGGGAATGATTACTATCTGAACAAAAATGGTAAAATGCAAACTGGTGGATGGTTCAAGCTAGATAACTCTTGGTATTATATCCAGTCGAATGGTGCTAGACGATTTAGCGAGCTCTCTGAAATTGGAGGGAAAAAATACCTTTTTGCGGCAGATGGTAAGATGCTGACAGGACACCAAGTTTTTAATGGTAAGAAGATGTTCTTTAGCGAAAGTGGCGTACTACAAATTTCAGGTAAGCCTTCAACTTGGCAAAAGATTGATTCAGCTTGGTATTTCTATGATGAGGATGGTCTAAAGACTGTCGGTAAAAAGAATATCAATGGAAGCACATACTTCTTTAATCAAGAAGGTGTCATGCAAACTGGCTGGGCCTTTGTTGATGGTCACTGGAACTATTTTGCAAGTTCTGGAGCTATGAAAACTGGCTGGGTCAAGGATCAGGAAACATGGTATTATCTGGATAAAGATGGCATCATGTTAACTGGCAGACAAGATATAAAGGGTATTCGTTACTATTTGAATGCTAGTGGTGCCATGCAGACTGGCTGGAAGTGGCAAGACAATAGCTGGTACTTCTATACGAACTCAGGTGCTATGCAAACTGGTTGGCTGCAAGATAAAGAATCATGGTATTATTTGGATCCAGAAACAGGTATCATGGCTGTAGGCTCTAAAGCGATTGATGGAAAAACCTATTTCTTTAAATCCTCAGGTAACATGCAAGTTGGCTGGCAGTGGTCAAATGATGTCTGGCATTATTACGCTGCATCTGGTGCACTCCAAACTGGTTGGCTAAAAGATCATGATATGTGGTATTATCTTGAATCTAAGGAAGGCACTATGTTGGTTAGACTCAATCAAGTAGATGGCAAGCAATATTACTTTAGTGCGTCTGGTGCCATGCAGACTGGCTGGAAATGGTTTGATAATCATTACCGTTACTTTGAATCAAATGGAGCCATGAAAACTGGTTGGATAAAAGACAAAGGCGTCTGGTATTATCTAAATCCTGAAGATGGCATCATGTTGGTTGGTCTTCAAAAAGTTAATGGTGATCAATATTACTTTGATTCAACAGGAGCGATGCAAACTGGCTGGAAACAGGTTGATGGTAATTGGTACTATTTCCAAGCAGATGGTTCCTTATTAAAAAATTCTACAACACCTGATGGTTATAAAGTTAATGAAGAAGGTGTATGGAGACAAGTAGTTACTGTTGATAAGCAGCAAAATCATTCTACAAACAAACAGGAAACATCTACTCTAACTGATAAATCAGACAAGATTAATAAGGCAGAAAAGCAAGAAAAACAAAAAGAAATGAACTCTTCTAATTCAGAAAAACAAAAAGAGGACTCAATTATAGAGTCAAGTAGTTCCGACAAGAAAGAAAAGGAATAATGAGAAAATCCCCTGCTAGTAGAATAGTCTATTAGCAGGGGATTCTTTTAATTTCTTTTAATCCTAGCAAGAGCAAGATTGAGTGCATAATGGAATGTTTTATCTTTTGTGATAAAAAGTATCAAGAGATAGTAGATTCCACAGGTTACAACAGTCGAGAGTACCATGAGTATCATATTGAGGTTGATTGTATAAGAGTTGATTTGGAAAAGAAATTTAAAAGTGAAATAAATTGGAATGAATCCGAGCGATACAATAGTATAGCGTGTTAAAGTAGTAAAGATCTCTTTTAAATCAAGTAGCTGATGTTTCTTGATAAAGTAAATTTCCAGTAGAACAACTACAGTTTCTGCAATAATAGTAGTAGCAATGTAGTACTCTGGTGCAAAAATATTATTGAAATACAAGAGACTGTTGAGTAGGATATTAGCTCCGCCACCAATAAAGTAAAAGGCTGTTAAACGATTTTCGTGGTCGTTGATGAAGATAATTTGTTTACCGAGAATCAACTCAATAGCCCAAATGATAGTTCGAAAGGCGAAGACACTAGTCACAATACCAGCTTCAAGGTATTTTTCAGAAGAGTAGATGACTGCAGCGTAGTTTCCTAATACCATCATCCCAATACTGGTTGGAATGATAAGGAAGTAAAAGAGGGCAGCTCCTTGGTTCAGAAGATTTTTATAAGATTCGTAGTCTTTCTTACCGAGATAGTAGCCGAGACGTGGAATACTGACGTTGATAGCTCCACTCAGGACACTGGCAATCAACATAACGATGCTAGAAGCAATGGTATAGTAAGAAATGTAGTTTTCATCAGGCCCTTTGGTGATAAACATTCTATCAAGTAAGGTGTATAGCATATTGGCATTAGCTAGAAGCAACATGGTCAAGAGTGGCTTAGATGCTTTGATTAATTCCATGAGACCAATTTTGACAAAGGAAACTTCTCTCTTGATCCAAAGAAAACTGAGCAGGTAGTTGAGGATAGTTGTCGCACTCATGATGATTGCATAAGGTACGATATCATTTGGAGTTTTAACAAAGGTGAAGATAGCGACCAACATGGCAATACGAATAACCAAGGTCTTGTAAAGGATGAAGGCATAGTTTTCATAAGCCTCGTTCATCCACTCGATATAAAGGAATTGGAAGAGAGCCTGGACACCAAGTATATAGTAGAGTTCTTTCAAATTTTCAATACTATTATCTAGGTAAATAAACAAAAAGTAGATACTTGTTGTAAGGACAGAAGTAATTACAGATATATAGAATAACTTGGAGAAGACATAATTAATCTGATCTTTATCGTCTTTAACCTTACTGATAGCACGAATCCCGTAGTTGTATATTCCAAAGGCGGCTAAAGGAATGACAAAGCTAGCCCAGGTATTGGCTGTATTGAAGTAACCGTAGTTGGATTTGCTGAGAATCCGCGTCAGATAAGGATTGGTTATCAGTGGAAAAACGATATTGAGAACATTGACTAGCAAGCTAGCCAGTGCATTAACTTTTATATTTTTCATTGTACTTTCTTTCTTGTATTGTAAAATGGTCTCTAGTATTATATCACATTCTCGCTTCATTCTTTTGATAAAATCGTAAAAATCTAGTATAATAGATAGAACTGAAAGTATGAGGTTACTAGCAATGAAAATGAAACAAATTAGTGATACAACTTTGAAAATCACGATGTCTTTAGAGGATTTGATGGATCGAGGCATGGAGATTGCTGACTTTCTCGTTCCTCAAGAAAAAACAGAAGAGTTCTTTTATGCTATCTTGGATGAGTTAGAGATGCCTGATAGCTTTCTAGATACAGGTATGTTGAGCTTCCGTGTGACTCCAAAACCTGATAAGGTCGATGTCTTTGTAACCAAATCAAAGATTGACCAAAATCTAGATTTTGAAGATTTATCGGATTTACCAGACATGGAAGAATTGGCTCAAATGTCGCCTGATGAATTTATCAAAACCCTGGAAAAAAGTATCGCTGACAAAACTAAGGATGATATCGAAGCGATTCAATCTCTAGAACAAGTCGAAGCCAAGGAAGAAGAGAAGGAGCAGGCTGAACAAGAAGCTGAGAGTAAGAAAGAACCTTACATCTACTACATCCTTTCTTTTGCTAAGTTGGCTGACTTGGTGGCTTTTTCAAAGACAGTGACTTTTGAGATGGAAACTTCTGAACTCTACAAGATGAATGAGCGCTATTATTTGACCATTTTAGTGGATATTGAAAATCATCCAAGTCCATATCCAGCTTGGCTGTTGGCTCGTATGCGCGAGTTTGCAGATGATAGTGATATCAGCCGCTCAGTATTGCAGGAGTATGGTCAAGTCTTGATCAATCACGATGCAGTGCTTAATCTGCAAAAGATTGTATAATCATTTCTGGAAACCTATTTCTAGATTTTAAGAAGAGCGAATCATCAGATTCGTTTTTTCTTTTCTAGACTGAAATAGTGATTTACTATAATAGGAATTTTCACAAAATTCTGTTATAATGGCTATATTAGAAAATTTCGAGGAGACAAACATGACAGTTAAAATTGCTTTACTAGGATTTGGTACCGTTGCAAGTGGTGTGCCTTTCCTCCTAAAGGAAAATGGAGAAAAAATTAATCAATCAGCACATTCAGAGATTGAAGTTGCTAAGGTGTTGGTCAAGGATGAAGATGAGAAAAATCGCTTGCTTGCAGCAGGGAATAACTTTAACTTTGTAACCAATGTGGATGACATTTTGTCAGATCAAGACATTACGATCGTAGTGGAATTGATGGGGCGTATCGAACCTGCTAAAACCTTTATCACTCGTGCCTTGGAAGCTGGAAAACACGTTGTTACTGCTAACAAGGACCTTTTGGCTGTCCATGGTGCAGAATTGTTAGAAATCGCTAAAGCTAACAAGGTAGCACTTTACTACGAAGCAGCAGTAGCTGGTGGGATTCCAATTCTTCGTACCTTGGCAAATTCCTTGGCTTCTGATAAAATCACGCGCGTGCTTGGAGTAGTCAACGGAACTTCTAACTTCATGATGACCAAGATGGTGGAAGAAGGCTGGTCTTACGATGATGCTCTTGCGGAAGCGCAACGTCTAGGATTTGCAGAAAGCGACCCGACAAATGACGTAGATGGGATTGATGCAGCCTACAAGATGGTGATTTTGAGCCAATTTGCCTTTGGCATGAAGGTTGCCTTTGATGATGTAGCTCACAAGGGAATTCGTAACATCACACCAGAAGACGTAGCTGTAGCCCAAGACTTGGGTTATGTAGTGAAATTGGTTGGTTCTATCGAGGAAACTTCTTCAGGAATTGCTGCAGAAGTGACTCCAACCTTCCTTCCTAAAGCGCATCCACTTGCCAGTGTAAATGGGGTAATGAACGCTGTCTTTGTAGAATCTATCGGTATCGGTGAGTCTATGTACTACGGACCAGGTGCTGGTCAAAAACCAACTGCAACAAGTGTTGTGGCGGATATTGTCCGTATCGTTCGTCGCCTGAATGATGGAACCATTGGCAAAGACTTCAACGAATATAGCCGTGACTTGGTCTTGGCAAATCCTGAGGATGTCAAAGCTAATTACTACTTCTCAATCTTGGCTCCAGACTCAAAAGGTCAGGTCTTGAAATTGGCTGAAATCTTCAATGCTCAAGATATTTCCTTCAAGCAAATTCTCCAAGATGGCAAAGAGGGGGACAAGGCGCGTGTCGTGATCATCACACACAAGATTAATAAAGCCCAGCTTGAAAATGTCTCAGCTGAATTGAAGAAGGTTTCAGAATTTGACCTCTTGAATACCTTCAAGGTGCTAGGAGAATAAGATGAAAATTATTGTACCTGCAACCAGTGCCAATATCGGGCCAGGATTTGACTCGGTCGGTGTAGCTGTAACCAAGTATCTTCAAATTGAGGTATGTGAAGAACGAGATGAGTGGCTGATTGAACACCAGATTGGCAAATGGATTCCACATGACGATCGTAATCTCTTGCTCAAAATTGCTTTGCAAATTGTACCAGACTTGCAACCAAGACGTTTAAAAATGACTAGTGATGTTCCCTTGGCACGTGGTTTGGGTTCTTCCAGTTCTGTTATTGTTGCTGGGATTGAACTAGCCAATCAATTGGGTAAGCTCAACTTGACAGACCATGAAAAATTGCAGTTAGCGACAAAGATTGAAGGGCATCCTGACAATGTGGCTCCAGCCATTTATGGTAATCTCGTTATTGCAAGTTCCGTTGAAGGGCAAGTTTCTGCTATCGTAGCAGACTTCCCAGAGTGTGATTTCCTAGCCTACATTCCAAACTATGAATTGCGTACTCGAGACAGCCGTGGCGTCTTGCCTAAGAAATTGTCTTACAAGGAAGCTGTTGCGGCTAGTTCTATCGCCAATGTGGCGGTTGCAGCCTTGTTGGCAGGAGACATGGTGACCGCTGGGCAAGCAATCGAGGGCGACCTCTTCCACGAGCGCTATCGTCAGGACTTGGTGAGAGAATTTGCAACGATTAAGCAAGTAGCCAAAGAAAATGGTGCCTATGCAACCTACCTTTCTGGTGCTGGGCCGACAGTTATGGTTTTGGCTTCTCATGACAAGATGCCAACGATTAAGGCGGAATTGGAAAAGCAACCTTTCAAAGGAAAACTTCATGACTTGAAAGTTGATACCCAAGGTGTCCGTGTCGAAGCAAAATAAAGAATAGAAGATAGGATGGGGAAACTCTTGATCAGAGGGCTTCCTATCCTTTTTTTGAAAAGAAGTTTATACTCAATGAAAATCAAAGAGCAAACTAGGAAGCTAGCCGCAGGCTGCTCAAAACACTGTTTTGAGGCTGCAGATGGAAGCTGACGTGGTTTGAATTTAATTTTCGAAGAGTATTAGTTAAAAACTTGGTAAAGGAGAAACGAAGATGGCAGAAATATATTTAGCAGGTGGTTGTTTTTGGGGCCTAGAGGAATATTTTTCACGCATTTCTGGAGTGCTAGCAACCAGTGTTGGCTACGCTAATGGTCAAGTCGAAACGACCAATTACCAGTTGCTCAAGGAAACAGACCATGCAGAAACGGTTCAAGTGATTTATGATGAGAAGGCAGTTTCACTTAGAGAAATTTTACTCTATTATTTCCGTGTTATTGATCCATTATCAGTCAATCAACAAGGGAATGACCGTGGACGTCAGTATCGGACCGGAATTTATTACCAAGATGAAGCTGATTTGCCAGCTATCTACACAGTGGTGCAGGAGCAGGAGCGCATGCTTGGGCGAAAGATTGCAGTAGAGGTGGAGAAACTTCGCCACTACATTCTGGCTGAAGATTACCACCAAGACTATCTTAAGAAGAATCCTTCAGGTTACTGTCATATCGATGTGACTGATGCTGAGAAGCCATTGATTGACGCAGCAAATTATGAAAAGCCTAGTCAAGAGGTGCTAAAGGAAAGCCTAACTGAAGAATCTTACCGTGTTACACAAGAAGCTGATACAGAGGCTCCATTTAGCAATGCCTATGACCAGACCTTTGAAGAGGGAATTTATGTAGACATCACGACAGGTGAGCCACTCTTTTTTGCCAAGGATAAGTTTGCCTCAGGTTGTGGTTGGCCAAGTTTTAGCCGTCCAATTTCCAAAGAGTTGATTCACTATTACAAGGACCTGAGTCATGGAATGGAGCGAATCGAGGTTCGTTCTCGGTCAGGAAATGCTCACTTGGGTCATGTTTTCACAGATGGCCCTCGGGAGTTAGGTGGACTTCGTTACTGTATTAATTCTGCATCCTTGCGCTTTGTGGCCAAGGATGAGATGGAAGAAGCAGGATATGGCTATCTACTGCCTTACTTAAACAAATAAATCAGAGATGGTGGGTTCTTCCCACTTTCTTCATTTCTAGAAAACGAATAGAAGGGATCTATGAAACACCTATTATCTTACTTTAAACCCTACATCAAGGAATCAATTTTAGCACCCTTGTTCAAGCTGTTAGAAGCTGTTTTTGAGCTCTTGGTTCCCATGGTGATTGCTGGAATTGTTGACCAATCCTTGCCCCAGAAAAATCAAGGTCATCTCTGGATGCAGATTGGTTTGCTCCTTATCTTTGCAGTAATTGGTGTTGTAGTGGCCTTAATAGCCCAGTTCTACTCAGCTAAGGCTGCGGTGGGTTTTGCCAAGGAATTGACAAACGACCTCTATCGTCATATTCTATCTTTACCTAAGGACAGTAGAGACCGTTTGACCACTTCTAGCTTGGTCACTCGCTTGATTTCGGATACCTACCAGATTCAGACTGGTATAAATCAATTCCTGCGTCTCTTTTTACGAGCGCCTATTATCGTTTTTGGGGCTATCTTTATGGCCTATCGCATCTCGGCTGAGCTGACTTTCTGGTTCTTGGTCATGGTTGTCATTTTGACCATCGTCATTGTAGGCCTTTCTCGGTTGGTCAATCCTCTCTATAGCAGTCTCAGAAAGAAAACGGATCAACTGGTTCAGGAAACACGTCAGCAATTACAAGGAATGCGGGTTATTCGTGCTTTTGGACAAGAAAAACGAGAGTTACAGATTTTTCAAACTCTTAACCAAGTCTATGCTAGATTACAAGAAAAGACAGGTTTCTGGTCCAGTTTATTAACACCCCTGACCTATCTGATTGTAAATGGAACTCTCCTATTCATTATATGGCAGGGATATGTTTCTATTCAAGGAGGATTGCTCAGTCAAGGGGCCCTCATTGCCCTTATCAACTATCTCCTACAGATTTTGGTGGAATTGGTCAAATTAGCTATGCTAATCAATTCTCTCAACCAGTCCTATATCTCTGCTAAGCGAATCGAGGAAGTCTTTGCTGAGGCTCCAGAGGATATCCATTCAAAATTAGAACAAAAGCAAGCTACCAGTGATCAGGTTTTACAAGTTCAAGAACTGACCTTTACCTATCCTGATGCGGCCCAGCCTTCTTTGAGAGACATTTCCTTTGATATGACTCAAGGGCAAATCCTTGGTATCATTGGGGGAACAGGTTCTGGTAAATCAAGCTTGGTGCAAGTCTTACTTGGAATTTACCCAGCAGACAAGGGGAGCATTTACCCTTATCGAGATGGATCTAGTCCTCGTAATCTTGAGCAGTGGCGGTCTTGGATTGCCTATGTGCCCCAAAAAGTCGAACTCTTTAAGGGAAGCATTCGTTCCAACTTGACTCTGGGTTTCAATCACGAAGTAACGGACCAAGAACTTTGGCAGGCCTTGGAAATTGCACAAGCCAAGGATTTTGTCAGTGAAAAGGAAGGACTCTTGGATGCCCTAGTTGAGGCAGGAGGGCGAAATTTCTCAGGCGGGCAAAAACAACGTCTGTCTATCGCCCGAGCAGTCTTGCGCCAAGCTCCATTTCTCATCCTAGATGATGCGACCTCAGCTCTCGACACCATTACCGAGTCCAAGCTCTTGAAAGCTATCCGAGAAAATTTGCCAGACACGAGCTTAATCTTGATTTCTCAACGAACCTCAACTTTACAGATGGCTGACCAGATTCTCCTTTTGGAAAAAGGTGAGTTACTATCTATCGGCAAGCACGATGACTTGATGAAATCAAGCCAAGTCTATCGGGAAATCAATGAATCCCAACATGGAAAGGAGGACTAGTGTGAGACGACAAACCGCAAACCAGACGCTCAAACGTTTGGCTAAGGATTTAGCAAGCCATCCCTTCCTCCTTTTCCTAGCCTTTCTAGGAACCATTACCCAAGTTGGCTTATCAATTTACCTACCTATCTTGATTGGGCAGATCATTGACCAGGTCCTAGTTGCTGGTTCTTCGCTAGTTTTTTGGCAGATTTTTATTCAGATGATCTTGGTGGTAATAGGAAATACTCTGGTACAATGGGTAAATCCTCTTATTTATAATCGCCTAATCTTCTCTTATACCAGAGACTTGCGAGAACGAATCATACATAAGCTTCATCGTTTGCCGATTGCCTTTGTGGATCGGCAAGGCAGTGGGGAGATGGTCAGTCGTGTAACCACAGACATCGAACAGTTGGCAGCTGGCTTGACCATGATTTTTAACCAATTTTTTATTGGCGTCTTAATGATTTTAGTTAGTATTCTAGCAATGCTGCAAATTCACCTCCTCATGACCCTCTTGGTCTTGCTGTTGACGCCACTGTCTATGGTGATTTCACGCTTTATTGCTAAACGCTCCTATCATCTCTTCCAAAAGCAAACAGAGACGAGGGGAATTCAGACTCAGTTGATTGAAGAATCGTTGAGCCAGCAGACCATTATCCAGTCCTTTAATGCTCAAGAAGATTTTATCCAAAGGCTGCGTGAGGCTAATGACAACTATGCAGGTTATTCTCAGTCGGCCATCTTTTACTCTTCAACGGTCAATCCTTCGACTCGCTTTGTTAATGCGCTCATTTACGCTCTTCTTGCTGGAGTTGGAGCTTATCGTATCATGATGGGGTCAACCTTGACCATTGGACGTCTAGTGACCTTTTTGAACTATGTTCAACAGTACACCAAGCCTTTTAACGATATTTCTTCAGTTTTAGCTGAGTTGCAAAGTGCCTTGGCTTGTGCAGAACGTGTTTATGGAGTCTTAGATAGTCCTGAGGTGGCTGAAACAGGTAAGGAAGAGTTGACTAGTGACCAAGTTAAGGGAGCTATTTCCTTTAAACATGTCTATTTTGGCTACCATCCTGAAAAGATTTTGATTAAGGATTTATCTATTGATATTCCAGCTGGTAGCAAGGTGGCTATTGTTGGTCCGACAGGTGCTGGAAAGTCAACTCTTATCAATCTCCTTATGCGATTTTATCCCATTAACTCAGGAGATATCTTGCTAGACAACCAATCCATTTATGACTATACCCGAGCATCATTGAGACAGCAGTTTGGGATGGTGCTCCAAGAAACCTGGCTCAAGCAAGGAACCATTCATGACAATATTGCCTTTGGAAATCCTGATGCCAGTCGGGAGCAAGTGATTGCTGCTGCAAAGGCAGCCAATGCGGACTTTTTCATCCAACAGCTACCTCAAGGCTATGATACCAAGTTGGAAAATGCTGGAGAATCTCTTTCTGTCGGTCAGGCTCAGCTCTTGACCATAGCCCGAGTCTTTCTGGCTATTCCAAAGATTCTTATCTTAGACGAGGCAACCTCTTCCATCGATACGCGGACAGAAGTGCTGGTTCAGGATGCCTTTGCCAAACTCATGAAGGGGCGTACAAGCTTTATCATTGCCCACCGCCTGTCAACCATTCAGGATGCGGATCTGATTCTAGTCTTGGTGGATGGTGATATTGTTGAGTATGGCAACCATCATGACCTTATGTCTAAGAAGGGCAAGTATTACCAAATGCAGCAAGCTGCCGCTTTTAGCTCTGAATAAGCCTTTCTATTTTAAAACCTTATGAACGAAAAAAGTTGCCTTCGGGTGACTTTTTTGTTACAATAGCTAGAAAAATTATTCACTGTAAATTGTCTTATAGAAAAGGAGCCTAGAATGAAAGTCTTTCAGCATGTAAATATCGTGACTTGTGACAAAGATTTCCATGTTTATCTAGATGGAATCTTAGCCGTTAAGGATTCTCAAATCGTCTATGTTGGTCAAGAGCAGTCAGAGATTTTAGAGCAAGCTGAGCAGATTATAGACTATCAGGGAACCTGGATTATGCCTGGTTTGGTCAATTGTCACACCCATTCTGCTATGACCGGATTGAGAGGAATTCGAGATGATAGCAATCTCCATGAATGGCTCAATGACTATATCTGGCCTGCAGAAGCTGAGTTTACACCCGACATGACTACCAAGGCGGTCAAAGAAGCTCTGACAGAGATGCTCCAGTCAGGTACAACAACCTTTAACGATATGTATAATCCCAATGGTGTGGATATTGCGCGGATTTATCAGGCAGTGAAAGATTCCAAGATGCGTTGTTATTTCTCACCGACTCTTTTTTCTTCAGAGGCAGAGACAACTGCTGAGACTATAAGTAGAAATCGAGCAATCATTGAGGAAATTATTGGATATAAAAATCCAAATTTCAAGGTGATGGTAGCCCCACATTCTCCCTACAGCTGTAGTAGAGACTTGCTGGAAGAGAGCTTAGATATGGCAAAAGAGCTGAATGTTCCCATCCATATTCATGTAGCGGAGACCAAGGAAGAATCAGGAATTATACTGAAACGCTACGGCAAACGGCCCCTCGCCTTTCTAGAAGAACTGGGTTACTTAGATCATCCGTCTGTCTTTGCTCATGGAGTCGAATTAAACGAGAGAGAAATTGAACGCTTGGCAACCTCTCAAGTTTCCATTGCTCATAATCCTATTAGTAACCTCAAATTGGCATCAGGGATTGCTCCCATCATCCAACTGCAAAAAGCAGGAGTAGCAGTCGGAATTGCGACAGATTCGGTTGCTTCCAATAACAATCTAGATATGTTTGAGGAAGGACGGACAGCCGCTCTCCTACAGAAAATGAAGAGTGGGGATGCCAGCCAATTCCCAATCGAAACAGCTCTCAAAGCTCTAACGATAGAAGGTGCTAAGGTCTTAGGAAAGGAAAATCAGATAGGAAGTCTGGAAGTAGGTAAACAGGCAGATTTTCTCGTTATTCAACCACAGGGAAAAACCCATCTCCAACCCCAAGAAAATATGCTTTCTCATCTGGTTTATGCAGTTAAATCTAGTGATGTTGATGATGTCTATATCGGCGGAGAACAGGTTGTTAAGCAAGGTCAAGTCCTAACAGTAGAACTTTAAAAGAAAAATTACGAAAAAATCTTAAAAAAAGTTTGCAAAAATCTTGCATTCTTTTTTTGACTATGCTATACTTATATACGGTTTGAAAAAACTGCCTAAGACAGTAGGGGAGCTCGACTCATAAATATCCTACCGAGGACAAAACGTATCATGTAAAAAGAAGCGTATTGTACTTTCGTGTCTAGGTTTGGGCGCGTTTTTCTTTTGGAAAAATTCCCCAAGCAAAATAATAACGGAGGTGAACACACTAATGAGTGAAGCAATTATTGCTAAAAAAGCGGAACTAGTTGACGTAGTAGCTGAAAAAATGAAAGCTGCTGCATCTATCGTCGTTGTTGACGCTCGTGGTTTGACAGTTGAGCAAGATACAGTTCTTCGTCGTGAGCTTCGTGGAAGCGAAGTTGAGTACAAAGTGATTAAAAACTCAATCTTGCGTCGTGCAGCTGAAAAAGCTGGTCTTGAAGAACTTGCATCAGTATTTGTTGGACCATCTGCAGTAGCATTTTCTAACGAAGATGTTATCGCACCAGCGAAAATCTTGAACGACTTTTCTAAAAACGCTGAAGCACTTGAAATCAAAGGTGGTGCAATCGAAGGCGCTGTCGCATCTAAAGAAGAGATTCTTGCTCTTGCAACTCTTCCAAACCGCGAAGGACTTCTTTCTATGCTCCTTTCTGTACTTCAAGCGCCAGTGCGCAACGTTGCTCTTGCAGTCAAAGCGGTTGCAGACAACAAAGAAGACGCAGCTTAATCTTAAGCTACGCAGCGTAGCCTAGCTACGAAAATCTATTATAAATTTAAAACATATTTGGAGGAAATAACAATGGCATTGAACATTGAAAACATTATTGCTGAAATTAAAGAAGCTTCAATCCTTGAATTGAACGACCTTGTAAAAGCTATCGAAGAAGAATTTGGTGTAACTGCAGCTGCTCCTGTAGCTGTTGCTGCAGCTGGTGCTGCTGACGCTGGTGCTGCTAAAGATTCATTCGACGTTGAATTGACATCTGCAGGCGACAAAAAAGTTGGCGTTATCAAAGTTGTACGTGAAATCACAGGTCTTGGTCTTAAAGAAGCTAAAGAACTTGTTGACGGTGCACCAGCACTTGTTAAAGAAGGCGTTGCAACTGCAGAAGCTGAAGAAATCAAAGCTAAATTGGAAGAAGCTGGAGCTTCAGTTACTCTTAAATAATCGTTTATCGGTTGCTTAGGACTGAAAGTCTAGTGTTAAAGCCTTTTCGTTGAGTTAAGGCGATTAAAAAAATGGGAAGTTTCGTTTGAAACACCCCCGTAGACACCCCCACAATTTTTTGTGGGGGTGTCTTTTTTTATGAAANGTAATAAAATTTTATCAGGTCATAGTAACGTGATAATTCAGCTTGTAATTGTGTATGTTCATTTTGAAGACTAGTTATATCAACTTTTTTCTTTTTCAGTGCTCTCTTTAAATAAATATATGAAAAATGTTCAGCAGTCCCGTCCAGTTCAGGTATTTTAAGAAATTTCATCAGAGGTTCAAAGTTATTTATGTTTGTTATATAAAACAGAGACTTATTCTTGTTACTTTTGTCATCTAGAAATAGTTTATGAATAGAATTTTCAGAAGGAAGGTGCCATAAAATTTTCTCGGCTCTTTTTTTTAGTTTATCAGAACGTAAATTTTCTTTGATATCGTAGTCTCCTAAAAGTGATTTTTCTTTTTTGGATAAGAATTTTATCTCAGTGCTGAGTAAAATATCTTCGAAACCTTTAGCTATGAAGTAATTTTGAAATAAATGTAACGAAATTTCAAAATAGTCTTCTGTATCATCATCTAATAAGCCTAAAAAACGATCAAGTGAGATGTATTTATTTTCTTTGTTTTTATGATATTTCTTATAAAACTCATGAAGTTTTAAGATGATTATTTTTTCTTCAAAGGAAAGTGTATCATTTGAATTTGTTGCAATATAGCTTTTTATCTTACGAAGTTCCTTATTTTCTAAGTAAAGGAGATAGTAATGGTTGGTTAACTGTAAATTATTTTTCATAAAAGAATTCACTCTCCCTAAAAAAATGTCAAGGTTTTTCCCTTGCACCTAATATTATACCATGGTGTTCTGATAATTTCTTTTCTTTAGGTGGGAGTTCAAACTGTGACAATGTAAAGTGAGTTTGATTGTAGTAGTATATCATTAAGCAAGTTTTATAGCTTGCTTTTCGGAAATCATATGATTATGACAGTTCAGTATTGTGCACGATACTGACCATGTATTTTACTAAGGAAAGAGAGGTACCATTCATGGTATCAAGAGAACTTTTGGAAAATCTTGTTAAAGGCAAGTCACTTACTCAATCAGGCGGGAAAGCTAAGTTAGAAACTAGTTGCATTTATTTGGGTGCCGAATCACGAACTCACTTCCCAAATCTCAAAGATAGTTTCGGAAAGACTATTAAAGACCCAAAATCTGGAAACGCTATGAAGTCAGATGAATCTGATGGCGATACATACACATTCTCAGAAATCGGAACATCAAAAATGGTCAAAGTTGTCTATGCCTCTGGTCTTATGCTTGAAGTTGGAACGCTCTACAATGTTGTTGGTCTCGGTTATGACATGCGCAACTCTAACATGTTGCTAATCGATGAAGACAGTAGTATTGAAGCTATTGCGGAAGAGGTGTAATATGAATCCTATTGCTTTTACTTTTGTTGTATTTTTAATTGCCGTTGGTGCGTATATTTTCCTCAAGTCTCAAGGAAACTGGAGGAAAGGCTTAGTTGAGCTGGTTCGTACTCTAGCTGTAATTTTTGGATTTATAGCTAGAGTTGGGGATTTTTTAGTCGGAGTATTTCGTGTAATGTCAAATGGACTAAAATCTTTTGACGAGAAATATAACCTTGAAGCAATCAAGGAACTAGAAAATCAAAAAGAAGCACTGGCATGGGCTGCTAAAACCATTTCTTCTGAATGGAAAGCTTTGAGAGACGGCGATGAAGAAGTACGTGAACTTTTGTTTAACTTCATCTATGATAATCGCACTGATTCATATAAAGTTGTATTTAAACGTTTTATGGAACTTTCTGAAAGAGAAAAGCTTCTTTCTAAGTTGCAAGAAGTTGCTAATGAAGCAATTGCTGGTAATATGTATTATGTTGCAGAAATTACTACTCCAAAACTTGTTACAGATGCTGGAGGTAAATATGTTTCTAAGCTCATCTTTGACTTGAAAATGAATAACGAGCAAAGAGAAAGGCGTCTGGCACAGCATGCTGAACGTAATCAAACTGAAGTTGATAGCGTTGAAAGTGTGGTTGACTAATGGAATATCCGTTGTTTCATAATCGAAAGACGGGTCAGCCGATTTGGATGAACCTGACAGGACATGTACTCCTCTCGGGTTCAACTGGTTCGGGGAAGTCCGTTGCTATCTTTCATATTGTTCATTGTATATCTAAGCTATCTTCTACTGGGGATAAATTGACTATTCTTGACTATAAAGGTTCGAAAGACTGGAAGGAGTTAAGGGGAGTTACAGGTTACTATTCAGTGGAGGAATCAAAAGTAGGTTTTGAACAGGCGTATCTACTCTTTCATAAACAGCTGGAAGGGGTTGTCCCAATTGGGGATAATATCCATTGGTTGGTTATTGAAGAGATGGCTTCGCTTGCTGAATCCTACACCTCTAAGGCTGAAAAAGCAGAATTTTTCCAACGTTTTGGCGAAATGCTCCGACTATCTCGTAATATCGGAGATGGGGAAGGTGGCTGGCGTATTATTGTGACGATGCAACAGCCTGATAGTTCCTTCTTGGGTGGTACACAAAATCGCTCAAATTTTGGATTACGTATCTGTGTCGGGGGTATTAGTGCTGAAGGTAAACGTATGCTTTTTGACCGTCAAGACGATGACCCAACAGAGGTGTCTAGCTCGTCCGTTGGAAAGGGCTTTGCCCAGCAGTACGGAGGTTATATCGTACCTATCATTTTTCCTTATGAAAAACGGCGTGAGTTGGTCTTTTCAAGAGTGATTGCCATGCTGGAACGTTAGCTAATGTAGAATGTCCTGCGGTGGTACACTTATTTAGACCGATACAATTAGCTAAGATGTTTTGTTTTGTCAGTGTATCGGGTGTAATCCCGAAACCACTGCATGGCTAGTCGAGTCAAGGAGCCCGAAGGGCAAGGCAAAAAGATTTCTGTCAGCGACCCGTAGGGGAAGCGGTTAAGCAGAAAACTTTTTGTCCTGTTCCTTTACTCGGATAGAGTGAACTCTGAAACTAGAGCAGTGAGCATAGTTGTCAGTTTGAGGGTTGGGGTTGCAAGGGGCGAAGCCCCTGCCTTGCGGAGCAAGAACAAAAGTCACGGTATAGTATTACCCGTGACTTTAATGACAGTGACAAAGAGGTCTTAAAGCCTTTTAAACCAGCTTATAGACCTCTTGATTTTGTCACTAATAAAAAAATAGAGGTATATCTTATGAAAACAAAAGAATTAAATAGTTCATTTAGGGCCAATTCATATTGCTGTGTACTTAATAATGTAGATAAACTATTTGATAAATCTTCCGATTTCTTTGAAGCTAGTCGTTTCTCAGATAAAACGAGGAAGCGGATAAAAGAGTTCAGGGGAAATCTTGAACAAGACTCATACAATCCTGAAGAAATTGTTGATTTTCTAATGGAGCTGTGGATTGGAAGAAATGAAACCTGTGTTTGTGCTGTTAATTACGAGATAGGAGACAATGGTACTCATCATTGTCATATGGTTTTGGAGGATAAGCAGAGTTTCCGTTTCGCTACCTTGCAGAAGATTTTTCCGACTATCCACGCAGAACTCACACGTGGTACTAAGGAGGAAGTTATTGCTTATTTTGAAAAATCGGGAAAGCACGAAGAAAAAGCACATACTATTCTAGTTCCTATGAAATTACATGGAGAATTAAGAGCAAGTAAACAGGGACAACGTTCCGACCTTGATTATATCCAGCAAAGGATAGAAGAAGGTTCGACACCTGAAGAAATTATGATTGAACGCTTGGAATATCGTAAGTACACAAAGATGATAAAAGAGCACTACTACCAATTTCGTGTGCAAAATACTCCAGACCACAAAGATTTGAAAGTTTATTGGCATACAGGGGATTCAGGCAGTGGTAAGAGTTACACTCAAGTCGAGCTAAAACGTGAGTTTGGTAGAGAAGCTGTATATGTATGGAGCGACTATCAAAATGGTGGACTAGATGGGTATCAAGGTGAAAGTATTCTCTTTATGGAAGAGTACAAAGCTGAGCTACCTTATGCTGAGTTTTTGAAAGTAACTGACTGTTACCCGCAACAAATGCATGCACGTTATAGTAATGTATATGCGTTATGGAACACCATCCACTTAACAAGTATTTTCTCTCCTGAGAAGGTGTATGAGTTGATGGTTCCCGAGGAGAAACGTTCAGCAGACACGGCAGAGCAAATGATGCGAAGAATCAGTAAGGTCGTTTATCATTTCAAAGTCACTACTGAGGAAGGTAAGTATCTGTATAAGCAATTGATTTTTTCAGTAGAAGATTATAATAATCATTCACAAGAGCAAATCGAACGCTTTGCTTATCAGTTTGACTGCTCGAATCCTGATGTATTGATTTATGACTTTGAGAAAGATGCTTTTTATTCAACCATGAACCCTATCAGGAACAAAATAAAAAACTCATCGAAACCCTCGCCAAAGTCTTTCAATGAGCAAAAATAGTTGTAGCAAGAGGTGCCTTGCGTACCTCTATTATACACGAAAGAGGTGTAAAATGAAAACTGTAAATCATAAGAAGTTAATGGAACTTGGTTTTTCAACGACCAGCTCAAAACAAATCATTAGAGAAGCTAAAGCTATTGCAATTCAGCGATTTAATGAAGCTAGTAATTCTTCGGATAATGTGATAAAATTGAGTAAATCGCCTTTTGATAATCGACGATTAGACTTAGCTCCTACTGAAATAGTAGAAGAGCTCTTAGGCTTTCAAATTTCCTAATAGAGAGGAATTTTGAAATGGCTAAAAAATATAAAGGAGTCTTTAGAGACCAAAAGGGTAGAATCTACTGCCAAACTGAATTTAAGGCTTCTGCTGATGGAAAGCGACAACGCTTTAAAAGCTATCGTGATAAGTGGGGTAAACCATTTGAGACTGAAAAGCAAGCCTATGATGAACTTTGTAGAGCAAGAGTGGAGTTCTATGACAGATTTGTCTATACTGACTATAATCTAACTTTTGCTCAGTATATGGAAGATGTTTTTCTACCATACTATAAGCAGACTGTTCAAGATGTCACTTATCGGACAGCCCTAGTGCACTTTGCTACCTTTATTAAGGAGTTTGGTAATAAAAAGTTAAAAGATATTAGTCCAAGAGATTGTGAGAGATTTCGGATTAAACTGATAGACAAGTATTCTCCAAATTATGCTAGAGGTGTTTGGATTCGTTTCAAGCAATGTATAGGATATGCTGAAAGGATGGAGTATATCAAGACTTTTCCTTGTAAGAGTCTTGATAATCCTAGAGGTGCTAGACCTGATACGAAATTTTGGACTTTTAACGAGTTCAAGAAAGTTCTTACAACTTTTGACTTGACCGACTATGAAGACTTGCTTCGTTTTACTACTGTCTGGCTCTATTATATGACTGGTGTCCGAGTAAGTGAGGGGTTCGCCTTGTTGTGGTCTGATTATGATAGGGAGAACAAACGTATCTTTGTTCATTCTACTTTAGAAGCTTTGAAAGGTGGATTTTACCACCGAAAAGAGCAGACCAAGACAATGGCAGGTATGCGATATGTTGAACTTGATGACGAGACTGTAAAAGTTCTTGATAGGTGGAGAGAGGTTCAAATATCTAACTCAGATAGTGACTATATTTTGTCACGATTTGGAGAGCCACTGGTCAAAAGTACTTTGAGCAGAATGTTAAAACGACACGCTGAAAAAGCAAGAGTGCCAGTTATTACTGGTAAAGGGCTTCGTCATTCTCATGATTCATTCATGATTAACGTACTTAAAAAGGATGTCTTACTTGTGTCGCAACGTTCAGGGCGTGTTGACAAAGCTACCACTTTAAACACATATTCACATTATTACGCCCATCAGAGTAATATTGGTAATGAAATTACTGATTTATTGGAAAAGGAGGGGATAAATGTTGACACCCCGTCAGACACCCCCACAAGAAGATAACTAAAATGGAAAATGCTTTATATCAACGATTTTAATAGTAACGCCTATGTTACTCTTAAATAAGAGACATATACCAATTAGAATTCGGAATACTATTGTATCAGCCTTTTAGAATCGTGAACACATTTTAGAAACTGATAAATAAATTTAGTTTCCTACCAAAAACCCTACCAAAAATTAATTTGGCAGGGTTTTTCTTTTTAATAAAATTATTTTGGAGAACAGTTGTATATTGTTCTCCTTTAATAATAGAGCGACTACATTAGTAGCTTAAAAACATGATTAAACCGCTATTTTTAGGAGTAGCGGTTTTTCTTGTTTTATATAAGGGATTACTCCAAAGATAATAATTTATAAGTATGAGTTGCCTTTTCAATAAATGGGTTATATAATAGTAATATAGCTATGGAAGATTAATCTTATAATTTATAGTTTTCATTTTAGAGGAGAAAAGATGGCATTAAATTTGTTTGATGTTATTCGTTATGAAGGTGAAGATACAAGGAATATACTTGCTTGGAGACATCCTAAGACGAATATCAAGATAGGAGCAACTGTAATTGTAAATCCTGGTCAGCGTGCTGTGTTTTTTTTAAATGGAAGAGCAGTAACTACTTATGATGCTGGTAAACATAAGATTGAAGGATATGATATTCAAGTAGTTTCAGGAATAAAAAACTTTCTAAGTGGAGGTATTTCGTCTGACTCATTGTTTTTGTGGTTTGTGAATATGTATGATTTACAACCGATTGGATGGGGAACTTCTTCTCCTATAATGGTTCGAGATCCAGAAAGTGATATTCCTGTAGAATTGAAAATACATGGGGATTTCATTCCTCGAATTGTAGACTTAGAAGCTTTTATATTAGAATTTATGCCAAGTCACCCCGATATTATAACAGCTCCTATTTTACAAAAACGGTTTAGACAAACTGTTAGTGGGTTGATTAGTTCAGCTATTTCACAAGTAATATACAACCATAAGATTCCAATTCTTGATATTGAGATGCACAGTTTTGATATGTCTGTTGCTTTGTCAGCTATTTTATCCAGCCATTTTTCTAAATATGGAATTAGTATTGAGGAATTTAACATTGAGGCTTTAAAGGTAAATCAGAATAGCAATGGATATAGAGAAATCTTTAAATTCCACAAGCAAATTTTGGAAGCCAAAAGCAAGCAGGCTGGTCGAGATATTGAAGAGTATACTTATCAAGAAGAGAGACAATTTGATCTTTTAGAAGAGGCAGCAAAAAATAATGATTCTGCAGGAAATCTAATGGGAGCAGGCGTGGAAATAGCTATGGGACTTTCCTTGGGAGCTAAATTTAGCAACTTGGTGGATCAGATTGAAGATAGGAATTCATTTGACAAAGATGTGAATCAGCATCAAACTGACCTCAAAGGAGAAACAGGCTTAGCTAAGTTTTGTAGCCAATGCGGGACTGCTTTTTTGGAAGGAGCAAACTTCTGTTCTAATTGCGGGCACGAAAGATAGTTCAAATGATTGGAAAAATCATTTTTATATCAATCTTGTTTAAGCATTATCTTTAATCTTTGATTTTTTACATTTTCAAATTTACTTTTGTTTTATTTGGGAAGTCTGGTATTGCCAGAATTTCCCTTTTTCTTAGAAATTTGAAAACTATGATTTCTTTGTTTGTATTTTTAAATCATTCAATTTATGTAATTCTAAGTATGGAAATGTATGAATAAATACAATGATTCCCTGAAAGATATTAGGAAATCTTTTTAAAAGAGTAAGGGATTACTTAGACAAGTTCTATGACAGGAGGATATTTTGGATGTACCAAGTATTTCGTTTATTAAGTATACTTTTTATGGGATTAACAAGTGCAACATTTTTTCTTTCACTATGGGCTATAACTCTATTTCTTGAACATGGTAGGCCGATTTTCTCAATATTGATTCCTATTATTTTTTCTTTATCAGGTTTCTTTTTGTCATCCTTTGCATTTTATAGCTTTGGTATTTTAGAAAATATAAAAATTAAAGTCAAAGCTTTGGATGAGATATATAATGGGAAAGCTCTTTATAGAGAATATATAGCAACTAGAGGAGAAGATAGGTGAAACAGTATATTAAGAATAATTGGGAAAAAGGCTTTCATTGGTTAATTTCAAATATAGTAATACTCTGTTTTGTAGTTTTATCACTTGCTATCTTTTCTATAGATGATGAACCAAGAATCTTTATATTGAAAAATCTTGATTTTATAATTTTGGCAAAATCTATTGGAATTCCCGTTGTTATCAGTTTTTTATTTTTATCATTTCAGAATGTTATCTTTTTACTAGTTGCTTTAATTATTTTATATTTATTTCGAGAAACAATTAAAGATTCCTTTTCCTTGAAGAAATTAAAACAGAAGAATTTACTTCAAATGCTTGTTTTAATCATTTTATCATCATTTTTTGAATATGAAAAATCTAGGGAATGGTCTATTCGATTTTTATTTCTTTTAGTTCCTTGGTATTTGCTTAGTGTGATCTCAATATTGGTAATGACTTATCGTAAGTCAAAGAGAGAAGAAGAAGTCAAGAAACGAAATCAAATACAAGCTTTATTCACCTTATTTGAAAAGCACCAGATTAACAAAAATACATATCCCGTTATTTGTCCATCATGTAGTGGTGAGAATCTGCTTGACCTAGGGCAAGGTAAATCATGTGATTATTGTGGTGCATGGTTATCTAGAAAGGAAATATAAATGAGACGCTATCGTTTAATCATTTCCAAGGTTGTTTATCCTGTAGTATCTTTCATATGTATTGTCACCGGATTGAAATTTTATCAGTACATTGATAACTACATAAGATGGATTTTAGGAAAAAAAGAAGGTTTACTTTATGATTTCTACTTTTTGTGGCTTTTAATAGTTACAATTTTGTTTGTTTTATTTTTCCTATTTTTGATTATATCGTCTTTTCTATTTTTGAAACAGCCACGTATGAAACAATATGATAAAGCTTTGATAACAGTTCTTAAGTTTGAAGAACAAGGTGAAGATGTTATTGAAATTAAGGGGAAAGAATTGCGAGATGAGTTATCTTATCGATTATCAGCGAAACGTGTTTATTGTCCTACTTGTCATAAGCCAACAGATGGAGTCATTGGAACTGAATTGACCTGTGCAACTTGCAGTAAAACTTTTATAGTTTCTTGATTTTAAGATAATCGAAATGCTATTATCTTATAGCTATTTTGATATTGTTTCTAAAACCTAGCAAGTTTATTTTCTTTAAAACACAAAAAGCAACAACTGTCTAGCTGTTGCTTTTTGTTAACTTTTTTCAAGTATTAAACAATACCTTGTGCAATCATAGCGTTTGCTACATTTTCAAAGGCAGCAATGTTAGCTCCTGCAAGGTAGTCTTTATCAAGACCGTATGTTTCTGAAGTTGTTTTAGCTGTGTTGAAGATGTTTGTCATGATGTCTTTGAGACGTCCATCAACTTCTTCACGAGTCCATGAGAGGCGAAGGCTATTTTGGCTCATTTCAAGAGCTGAAACGGCTACACCACCAGCATTGGCAGCTTTTGCAGGTCCGTAAAAGATACCATTTTCTTTGTAGACTTTGATGGCATCAAGGTCGCTTGGCATGTTGGCACCTTCAGATACACAGATAACTCCTTGAGCAACCAAACGTTTAGCTGCTTCACCGTTGATTTCGTTTTGAGTAGCACATGGAAGAGCGATGTCATAGTTTCCAGCGTAAGTCCATACAGAACCTTCATGATAAGTAGCGGTTGCTTTCTCAGCTGCATACTCAGTCAAACGAGCGCGACGTTTTTCTTTAACATCAACCAAAAGATCGAAGTCGATACCATTTTCATCGATGACGTAACCATTTGAATCAGATACAGAGATAACAGTTGCACCAAGTTCAGTCGCTTTTTGAAGAGCGTATTGAGCAACGTTACCAGAACCTGAAATAACAACTTTCTTACCAGCAAAGCTGTTACCGTTAGCTTTAAGCATTTCTTCAGTGTAGTAAACCAAACCGTAACCAGTTGCTTCTGGACGAATCAAGCTACCACCAAATCCAAGAGGTTTACCAGTCAAGACACCAGCATCAAATTGGTTAAGACGCTTGTATTGACCGTAAAGGTAACCAATCTCACGTCCACCAACACCGATATCACCAGCAGGTACGTCAAGTGATGGTCCGATGTGTTTTTGCAATTCAGTCATGAAGCTTTGGCAGAAGCGCATCACTTCAGCATCTGTTTTACCTTTAGGATCGAAGTCTGATCCACCTTTACCTCCACCGATTGGAAGTCCAGTTAAGACGTTTTTGAAGATTTGTTCAAATCCGAGGAATTTCAAAATCCCTTGGTTTACAGTTGGGTGGAAACGAAGTCCGCCTTTGTATGGTCCAACAGCTGAGTTGAATTGAACACGGTAACCACGGTTTACTTGAACTTTTCCATCACGGTCAACCCAAGGAACACGGAAAGAAATCACGCGCTCTGGTTCAGTAATACGTGCCAAGATATTTTCTTCGATATACTCAGGGTGTTTTTCAAATACAGGTTCCAAAGTGTTAAAAAATTCTTCAACAGCTTGGAGGAATTCAGCCTCGTGCCCGTTACGAGCTTTTACAGTTTCAAACACGCTTTGGATATATTCTTTAGCAGATGTCATATCGTTCTCCTTAAATTCTAATTTAATTATGTGTGTCATTATAGCAGAATTTTTTTTAACTGTAAAGGGAAAAACAAAAATTTTCTAAAAATTCTTTCAATTTACAAAACCGAACGTTTAAGATAGAAATTAGTTTCTCAAAGAGAAAAGCTGAAAATATGGTATAATATTAGCAATAAAAGGAATCCGGAGGATCAGAATCATGGTATCAACGAAAACACAAATTGCTGGTTTTGAGTTTGACAATTGTTTGATGAATGCAGCAGGTGTGGCTTGTATGACGATAGAGGAGTTAGAAGGGGTTAAAAACTCAGCGGCAGGAACCTTTGTCACTAAGACAGCGACCTTGGACTTTCGTCAGGGGAATCCTGAGCCACGCTATCAAGATGTTCCACTTGGTTCCATCAACTCTATGGGCTTGCCAAATAATGGCTTAGACTATTATTTGGACTACCTTTTGGACTTGCAGGAAAAAGAGACGAACCGAACTTTCTTCCTATCTCTAGTCGGCATGTCTCCAGAGGAAACCCATACTATCTTGAAAAAAGTCCAAGAGAGTGAGTTTCGTGGTCTGACTGAACTAAACCTTTCCTGTCCAAATGTTCCAGGTAAACCTCAGATTGCCTATGATTTTGAGACAACTGACCGGATTTTGGCAGAGGTATTTGCCTATTTTACCAAACCTTTAGGAATTAAATTGCCACCTTATTTTGATATTGTTCACTTTGACCAAGCGGCAGCTATTTTCAACAAGTATCCTCTTAAGTTTGTCAACTGCGTTAACTCTATCGGAAACGGCCTGTATATAGAAGATGAGTCCGTCGTTATTCGTCCTAAGAATGGTTTTGGTGGGATTGGTGGGGAGTACATCAAACCGACTGCTCTAGCGAATGTTCATGCTTTTTATCAACGTTTAAATCCTCAAATCCAAATCATCGGAACAGGTGGCGTTCTGACTGGTAGAGATGCCTTTGAACATATCCTCTGTGGAGCTAGTATGGTGCAGGTGGGAACTACCCTTCACAAAGAAGGAGTTGGTGCTTTTGATCGTATTACCAATGAACTGAAAGCAATCATGGCGGAAAAAGGGTACGAAAGCCTAGAAGATTTCCGTGGGAAATTGCGCTATATTGATTAAATTCATTAAAAAATCAGAAGAAAGGAGAGAAGATGCTAGCCATTGAAGAAAGTCAGAAGTTGACTTTATCAAATTTACCTAGTCTGAGCCTATTTACAGGGACAGATCAGGGTCAGTTTGAAGTTATGAAGAGTCAAGTATTGAAACAGATTGGTTATGATTCTGCCGACCTCAACTTTGCCTACTTTGATATGAAAGAAGTAGTTTACAAGGATGTGGAACTGGAGTTGGTCAGTCTTCCTTTCTTTGCGGATGAGAAAATCGTGATATTAGATCATTTTGTCGATATCACAACTGCTAAAAAGCGCTTTTTGACAGATGATGAGCTCAAGTCATTTGAGGAATACTTTGACAATCCTTCACCAACAACCAAGTTGATAATCTTTGCAGAAGGAAAGCTGGATAGCAAAAGACGGTTGGTTAAATTACTTAAGCGTGACGCCAAGGTCTTCGATGCAGTAGAAGCTAAAGAACAAGAACTGCGCCAGTATTTTCAAAAGTGGAGCCAGAAAGAAGGTCTGCAGTTTGCCAATCATTCTTTTGAAAATCTCCTCATCAAGTCTGGTTTTCAATTTAGCGAAATCCAGAAAAATCTCCTCTTTTTACAGTCCTATAAAGAAGACTCTGTTATCGAGGAAGAGGATATTGTTAACGCAATTCCCAAGACCTTGCAGGACAATATTTTTGATTTAACTCAGTTTATTCTGACTAAAAAGATGGATCAGGCGCGCGATTTGGTTAGAGACTTGACCTTGCAAGGTGAAGATGAAATTAAGTTGATTGCCGTCATGCTAGGACAATTTCGGACTTTTACTCAGGTGAAGATTTTGGCGGAGTCTGGGCAAGCAGAATCTCAGATTGCAAGTAGTCTAGGAAGTTTTCTCGGACGCAATCCAAATCCCTATCAAATCAAGTTTGCGTTGAGGGATTCGCGAGGACTTTCCTTGAGCTTTTTGAAGCAAGCTATTTCCTATTTGATTGAGACAGACTATCAGATTAAAACAGGTCTTTATGAAAAAGGTTTCCTTTTTGAAAAGGCACTCCTACAGATTGCTAGTCAGGTAAATTGATATTTTTTTGAAACTACAACCCGCGTCAGGATTATCTTGTCGTGGGTTTCTTGCTGATTTGCTTGTTTTATACTCAATGAAAATCAAAGAGCAAACTAGGAAACTAGCCGCAGGTTGCTCAAAGCACTGCTTTGAGGTTGTAGATAAGACTGACGAAGTCAGCTCAAAACACTGTTTTGAGGTTGTAGATAAGACTGACGAAGTCAGTAACATATCTACGGCAAGGCGACGTTGACGCGGTTTGAAGAGATTTTCGAAGAGTATTATTAGAATATATTTCAGTGATTTCCTTATCTATAAGCAAAAAACTTGAAAAAAGTGAATGTTTGCGTTATCATTTTCATATAGAAAGAAAAAGAGGTATTACAGATGGCTATTATCTTACCAGATCTTCCATATGCATACGACGCTTTGGAACCATACATCGATGCGGAAACAATGCACTTGCACCATGACAAACACCATCAAACTTATGTCAACAATGCTAATGCAGCTCTTGAAAAACACCCTGAAATCGGTGAAGACCTTGAAGCCTTGCTTGCTGATGTAGAATCTATCCCAGCTGATATCCGTCAAGCACTTATCAACAATGGTGGTGGACACTTGAACCACGCTCTTTTCTGGGAATTGATGACTCCTGAGAAAACAGCTCCATCAGCAGAACTTGCAGCAGCAATCGATGCAACATTTGGTTCATTTGAAGAATTCCAAGCAGCCTTCACTGCAGCAGCAACAACTCGTTTTGGTTCTGGCTGGGCATGGTTGGTTGTCAACAAAGAAGGTAAACTTGAAGTGACTTCAACAGCAAACCAAGACACACCAATCTCAGAAGGCAAAAAACCAATCTTGGGCTTGGACGTTTGGGAACATGCTTACTACGTAAAATACCGCAACGTGCGTCCTGACTACATCAAAGCTTTCTTCTCAGTGATCAACTGGAACAAAGTAGATGAATTGTACGCAGCTGCTAAATAATGATAGTTGGAGGGAAGAATTGTTCTTCTCTTTTTAAGGTTGTATTATTTTGGTCTGACAAAATCGTCAGACTTTTTTCATTTTTATGAGAAACGTGCTAACTGCTAGAAATTATGGTAGAATAAAGTATTAAGTAATCGTGGAAAAAGGATATCTATGCGAAAAGAAATTGCACCTGAATTATACAACTATAACAAGTTTCCTGGTCCTGAGTTTCATTTACACGGGGACAAGGTTGAAACGGAAGGGATAGCTTTTTCCTTGGTGGAAAATATCAAGGATGCCTTTGATGTGACGGCTTTTAATCAGCGTTTTTCAGAAGTCTTAACCAAGTTTGATTATATCGTGGGAGACTGGAGCAACGAACAGCTTCGCCTACGAGGTTTTTACAAGGATGATCGAACAGAAGAAAAACTTGAAAAAATCAGTCGTTTACAAGACTACCTTTTAGAGTATTGTAGTTATGGTTGTGCCTATTTTGTCTTAGAAAATGAAGCCCCTAAGCGAGCATCGTTTGACAAGAAAATGCGCAAGAAGGAAGAAGAAACACCTTCTAAAAAAGGAAAGAAACCGGCTCAAACAAAACGAAAACCGAATGCAGATAAGAAAAATAGACGTCGTCAGAAAGACCAGTATTCTCAGAAAGAGGACAAGGGGCAACGTCATTTTGTCATTCGTCAGAAGTGAGTAGAGAATAAGGAGAAGAAATGAAACCGTCAATTTATAGTTTAACACGTCAAACCATGCAGGAATGGGTTTTAGAGCAAGGAGAAAAGAAATTCCGTGCAGATCAAATCTGGGAATGGCTCTACCGTAAACGTGTCCAGTCATTTGAAGAGATGACCAACCTGTCAAAAGATTTGATTGCTAAGCTTAATGACCAGTTTGTGGTCAATCCCTTGAAACAGCGTATCGTTCAAGAGTCTGCTGATGGTACTGTAAAATATCTCTTTGAATTGCCTGATGGTATGTTGATTGAGACTGTACTTATGCGTCAACACTATGGTTTGTCAGTCTGTGTGACCACTCAGGTCGGCTGTAATATCGGTTGTACCTTCTGTGCCTCTGGCTTGATCAAGAAGCAACGCGACCTCAATAATGGGGAAATCGTAGCCCAGATCATGCTGGTTCAGAAATACTTTGATGAGCGTGGTCAGGATGAACGCGTCAGTCATATCGTTGTCATGGGAATCGGTGAGCCCTTTGATAACTACAACAATGTCTTGAATTTCGTTCGTACTATCAATGATGATAAAGGAATGGCCATCGGTGCTCGTCACATTACGGTTTCCACCTCAGGTTTGGCCCATAAAATTCGTGATTTTGCTAATGAAGGAGTTCAGGTCAATCTTGCCGTTTCCCTTCACGCACCTAATAATGAACTGCGTTCAAGCATCATGAAGATTAATCGTGCCTTTCCGATTGAAAAACTCTTTGCTGCTATTGAGTACTACATTGAGACAACTAATCGTCGTGTGACTTTTGAATATATCATGCTCAATGAAGTCAATGATGGTGTAGAACAAGCCTTGGAATTGGCTGAATTGCTCAAGAATATCAAGAAATTGTCTTATGTGAACCTGATTCCTTATAACCCAGTTAGTGAGCATGATCAATATAGCCGTAGTCCTAAAGAGCGCGTCCTGGCCTTCTATGATACACTTAAGAAAAAAGGGGTTAACTGTGTTGTTCGTCAAGAGCATGGTACTGATATTGATGCAGCTTGTGGACAATTGCGTTCTAATACAATGAAACGTGACCGCCAGAAAGCAGTCGCAGCAGTCAATCCTTAATGATGAAGAAGACTTATAATCATATTTTGGTCTGGGGAGTCATTTTCTATAGCATTTGCATTGTCTATTTTTGCTTTACTCCTCAAGAACATTCTCCCGTGGGAGTGGAAACTCCAGGTATTCAGCATCTTGGACGCCTGGTTTTTCTTTTGACTCCTTTCAATTCTTTCTGGAAACTGGGCGAAGTGAGTGATATGGGACAATTATATTGGATTTTTTTACAAAATATCCTCAATGTCTTCTTGCTTTTTCCTTTGGTGTTCCAACTCCTTTATCTCTTTCCAAACTTAAGGAAAACAAAAAGAGTTATTATTTTCAGTTTTCTAGTGAGTCTTGGAATCGAGTGTACGCAGTTAGTCTTGGACTTTTTCTTTGATTTCAATCGCGTCTTTGAGATTGATGATTTGTGGACCAATGCCTTGGGTGGCTATTTGGCTTGGCTTCTCTATAAACAACTACATAAAAACAAGATAAGGAATTAAAATGAGTATTTTAGAAGTTAAAAACCTGAGTCACGGTTTTGGTGACCGTGCAATTTTTGAAGATGTGTCCTTCCGTCTCCTCAAGGGAGAACATATCGGTCTGGTCGGTGCCAATGGTGAAGGAAAATCGACCTTTATGAGCATCGTGACTGGTAAGATGTTGCCAGACGAAGGAAAGGTTGAGTGGTCAAAATATGTGACTGCTGGTTATTTGGACCAGCACTCTGTTCTTGCTGAAGGCCAATCTGTTCGTGATGTTCTCCGTACAGCCTTTGATGAGCTATTCAAAGCTGAAGCCCGTATCAATGACCTTTATATGGAAATGGCTGAAGACGGAGCGGATGTTGATGCTCTCATGGAAGAAGTGGGCGAACTCCAAGATCGTTTGGAGAGTCGTGATTTCTATACCTTGGATGCAAAGATTGACGAAGTAGCGCGTGCCCTTGGTGTCATGGACTTTGGCATGGATACGGATGTAACCTCTTTGTCAGGTGGGCAAAGAACCAAGGTGCTTTTGGCAAAACTTCTCCTTGAAAAGCCTGATATCTTGCTGTTGGACGAGCCGACCAACTACTTGGATGCTGAGCATATTGACTGGCTCAAGCGCTATCTCCAAAACTATGAGAATGCCTTTGTCCTTATTTCGCACGATATTCCATTCCTGAACGATGTGATTAATATTGTCTACCATGTAGAAAATCAACAGCTGACGCGTTATTCTGGTGACTACTACCAGTTCCAAGAAGTCTATGCTATGAAGAAATCTCAGCTAGAGGCAGCCTACGAACGTCAGCAGAAAGAAATTGCCGACCTCAAGGACTTCGTCGCACGAAACAAAGCGCGTGTTGCAACTCGTAATATGGCTATGTCTCGTCAGAAGAAATTGGATAAGATGGATATTATCGAACTGCAAAGTGAGAAACCAAAACCATCCTTTGATTTCAAAACGGCTCGTACACCAGGGCGCTTTATTTTCCAAGCCAAGGATTTGCAAATTGGTTATGATCGTCCTCTGACCAAGCCTTTAAATCTTACCTTTGAACGTAATCAAAAGGTTGCTATTATCGGGGCAAATGGTATCGGGAAAACAACTCTCTTGAAGTCTCTCTTGGGCATTATTCCGCCAATTGCTGGGGAAGTTGAACGTGGTGACTACCTAGAACTTGGTTATTTTGAGCAAGAAGTAGAAGGTGGCAATCGTCAAACACCACTAGAGGCTGTTTGGAATGCCTTTCCAGCTCTCAACCAAGCAGAAGTTCGTGCAGCCCTTGCCCGTTGTGGTTTGACAACCAAGCATATCGAAAGTCAAATTCAGGTCTTGTCAGGTGGGGAACAAGCCAAGGTTCGTTTCTGTCTCTTGATGAATCGTGAAAACAACGTTTTAGTGTTGGACGAGCCGACCAACCACTTGGATGTGGATGCAAAGGATGAACTCAAACGTGCTCTCAAAGAATACAAGGGGTCTATCCTTATGGTCTGCCACGAACCAGACTTCTATGAAGGCTGGATGGACCAAATCTGGGATTTTAATAATTTAACTTAAGAATGAGAGTAAAAGAAATACAGTACCGAATGTGGATACTGTATTTTTTTGGTTTTTATGATTTAAAATTGTAGTCTTTCACCACTTCGATGCTATCGATAGTAATAGCAGTCGTTGGCTTGTCTTTTTCATCTTTTTCGGCTTTGGCAATTTTATCTACAACATCCATACCGTCAATCACTTGACCAAAGACTGGGTGTTTGCCATCTAGACTAGGGTTTCCCCCTTCTTTATAGGCTTCGATGATTTTCTTTGGATACTTGCTTGTAGGGAGTTTAGCAGAGGTATCTGTAGAGTTTTGGTTGATGAAGAATTGGCTACCATTGGTGTTTGGTTGACCAGTATTAGCCATAGAAAGAGCACCACGGATGTTATAGAGATAAGGAGTAATCTCGTTTTTGAAACCAGTTCCCTTGTCTTTAGTCTTATCCTTGTCATGCCAGATGGACTGACCACCTGTACCGTCTCCTTTTGGATCTCCAGTTTGGACCATAAAGCCATCGATGACACGGTGGAAGGTAATACCGTTATAGTAGCCTTCTTTGGCATGAGTAAGGAAGTTTTCAACTGCTAAAGGAGCGAGTTTAGGGAAGAGCTTAATGCGAATATCACCTTGGCTTGTGTGGAGAATCACTTCAGCCTCGTCTTCAGCAACTTCTTTAGATAGTTGTGGGAAATTGGCGTTTTCGTTTGTTAAAGCATCGTTTAACTCCTTGGCAGATTGGGCTGCTGCTTTGGAGCTTTCCTCAGCGGCCAAGCTAGAATCTACATAGTCATCACCACGCAGACTACGTTGGATGCTGCTGCATCCAGCTAGGGCTACAGTGGAGAGTAAAAGAAGGGTTGCTAGTTTTTTCATACTGTTCCTCTCAAAAATTCATTTCTACTATTGTACCCTAAAAGGAAGTGGATTTCAAATGTTAGTAGTTTACAGAAATGGCTTAGATAATAGTTGGGATTTCATCATCTTGAAAATCTTCAACTTCTTCTTCCCCAGTAAATGGTTTCTGAAAAGAACTTAGTATAAAACGGGCAATTGGTCCGACAATTAGGAAGTTTAGAGGAAGAGCTGCAATAAAGTTTACGGTCCAGGCACTAAGATAGGTCTGGGGTGTGATAGCAATGCCATTGTAGAAAAGTCCATAGAAAGACATGAAAGTGACCATGAGAACTGCCATTCCTCCAGAAATTGTAATGATTTTCTGCCATCGTTTATGATGGTCCTTGAGGATACGAAAGGCAATTGACTTAACAATTGGTCCCACTAGGATGACATCCAATAAAAAAGCTGTGACAAAACCAGGAATGTAGCCAAGAGCTAAATGATGTAGTGAAAGTTGACCAACAATAAAAAGATTCCAAATAGACATACCGAGTACCATCATGGAACACATTAGTGTTGTAAATAAAAGAGCTTCTTTAAAATTTCTAGGCATTATAGTCTCCATTTCTTTTTGATTAGACATCAGTCTATCATAAAAAAATTTTCCTCGTAAGTGAAATAATTAATTTTTTTAAGAAACTGTTTTCAAAAAAATCAACCTGTCTTGGTTGATTAAAGATTCTTTTTAGGATGGCGGTCAATAATTGCTTGATGGTCTTTGGGTGCCGGTTCTCCTTTTGGAGTTAGTATATAACCACGAATCGAAAAGTGACCAGCTAATTCTTCTTCTGAAAAATGGTCATGAAGGTCGTGACTTGGTGGTCTTTATAAAATGTTTCTAAAATAGTATTCACTGATAGCCTCTTTCAAACATTTATTTCCTACTTCTAACAAATTTATAAATGGTTTAAAAATTTTATAGTCTGTCAAGTTTTTTTCTTGACACCTGCCAGAAATCTGATATAATAGAACATGTGCTAAATAGCTCAGCTATTTCACCGAAATAAAAAAAATAAGAAAAGAGAATTTAAAAATGGCAGTTAAAATCCGTTTGACTCGTATGGGTTCTAAGAAAAAACCTTTCTACCGTATCAACGTAGCAGATTCACGTTCACCACGTGACGGACGTTTCATCGAAACAGTTGGAACTTACAACCCACTTGTTGCTGAAAACCAAGTAACTTTGAAAGAAGACCGCATTCTTGCATGGTTGGCTGATGGAGCTCAACCTTCAGATACAGTTCGTAACATCCTTTCAAAAGAAGGTGTATTGAAGAAATTCCACGATTCTAAATTCTCAAAATAAGTTTAAAGTAGGTTGACAGATGGATACGATTGAAAATCTCATTATTGCGATTGTGAAACCCTTGATTTCACAACCAGATGCCTTAACTATCAAGATTGAAGATACACCAGAATTTTTGGAATATCATTTGGATCTTGATCAAAGTGATGTGGGTCGTGTAATCGGTCGTAAGGGTCGCACTATTTCTGCGATAAGAACGATTGTCTACTCTGTCCCAACTGAAGACAAAAAAGTAAGAATCGTTATTGACGAAAAATAAGAAGAGCGGGACGGATGTCTCGCTTTTTTTGCGAGAAGTGTAAAATTGCAGCCATTAAGTACCAACATGAACGTGATTTGGAAGGCTTTTTAAAGGGGGACTGGAAAAGAATGAACATTGATTGTATTTTAAACATAGATTGGGCAATGTACATTGATTGGTTATTGCGAATTTTACAGATTTCGACTTTTATAGGTGTAATTTTAAAAATTAGTTTTCAGAATAAGGCCTATATCAATAATATCGAAATTCAGGTAATTAAACCAATCGAATTTGATTCCTTACATACGAGATTTCATCATATATATGAGTTTAAACATGATGAAAATGATAAACATTATAACCATTTGATTTTTTATCCAAAGGAAGTTGATATTGAAATTATAGAATTTTATTCTTTAATCTATGATTCAAAAAGTAATCGTTTAGTTGATAATGATAAACTGCATACAGTTAAAAATTTAAAGAATTATACATGCTTATTGATTCATACAAATTTACCAGAGAATATGCCTAGTTTAAGAATGAAATGGAAAACAAGTCAGGGTGAAATTGGCGAGTATACATTTTATAGTAATATGTATAATGGGAATGTGAATATCTCATCTTTCAAATATAAATTAACATTAAAGAGGAAACTATTAGCACTTTTTGGACTATAGCGACATCTCTATGTATCTTCCTCCAACTTGAGAAAATCCTTGGAACGTGTTAAAATAAAGGATAAGGGTTTTTAATAATTCATTATATAGAACGAGTGGATTTCTTTATGAAGAGGATTGAAGTATCTACAGAAATTGGTAGTCTCTCTGTTACTTATCAAAAGCAAAAGAAAATGCTAGTTTGTTTAAGTGGTGCAGGTTTGCTACCAAGTTATGAAAATTTTTCACTTATACTTGAAAAACTTCCTCCTACAATTGGTTATTTGACTATTGATTTTCCGAACACAGGTAGGAGTCCGATTCATGACCAAGCTGGAAAAAATCTGGATAATCTTGCAGATGCAGTTTATGAACTATTTGAAGAATTGGCGATTTCTGAATATATACTTTGTGTACATAGTTTGAGTGGAATTTTAGCTTGCAAATTGCTCAACAAACCAATTAAGTGTCAGGCTTTACTAGCAATTGAACCGACAACTAAAAAAGTCATGTTTGCTGATTTTTCAGAAAATCCTTATCCAGAAATGGAAGAGCAGATGAGGCTGATTGACGAGTGTGGTCCTGAACTTTATTTTAAGAACTTAACTCAAGCAACATTTAGCCCTGAAATTAATAAAGAAATCTGGGAAATAATGCAAGAAAAAGGTTCAGAGTTGGAAAATCAAGATCAAGGATTTCAGATATCTGGAGAGATTACTGAGGAAGATTTTGAGAATGTATTTGTAGAAGCTCATATCCCTGAGTTTATTTTTTGTCAGGCTTATAGAGAAAAAGAGTACAGAGAATCAGAATATTGGACCTCCAATACTAAACTCATTTTAGGAGGGAATCACCATTATTTACAATGGTCAGAATCAGAAAAAATTGTGACTATTATTCGAGAATTGTCAGAATAAGATGGAAAGAAATAGAGTACAGGAGACAAGATGAACTACTTTAATGTTGGGAAAATCGTCAATACGCAGGGGTTGCAGGGTGAGATGCGAGTCTTGTCTGTGACGGATTTTGCAGAAGAACGGTTTAAAAAAGGGGCTGAGCTAGCTTTATTTGATGAAAAAGATCAGTTTGTTCAAACAGTGACTATCGCTAGTCACCGTAAACAGAAGAATTTTGACATTATTAAATTCAAAGATATGTACCATATCAATGCTATTGAAAAGTACAAGGGATACAGTCTCAAGGTTGCTGAGGAAGATTTAAATGACCTAGACGATGGTGAATTTTATTATCACGAGATTATCGGTTTGGAAGTCTATGAGGGTGATAACTTGATTGGAACCATCAAGGAAATCCTGCAACCAGGTGCCAACGATGTCTGGGTGGTCAAGCGAAAAGGCAAGCGTGATTTATTATTGCCTTATATCCCACCAGTGGTTCTCAATGTTGATATTCCAAATAAACGGGTCGATGTGGAAATTTTAGAAGGGTTAGACGATGAAGATTGATATTTTAACCCTTTTTCCAGAGATGTTTTCTCCGCTTGAGCACTCAATCGTTGGAAAGGCTAGAGAAAAAGGGCTCTTGGATATCCAGTATCATAATTTTCGAGAAAATGCTGAAAAGGCCCGCCATGTAGATGATGAGCCCTACGGAGGTGGTCAGGGAATGTTGCTCCGAGCCCAACCCATTTTCGATGCCTTTGATGCTATTGAAAAGAAAAATCCGCGCGTCATTCTCCTCGATCCTGCTGGAAAGCAGTTTGATCAGGCTTATGCTGAGGATTTGGCTCAAGAGGAAGAGCTAATCTTTATCTGCGGGCACTACGAGGGTTATGATGAGCGCATTAAGACCTTGGTGACAGATGAGATTTCCTTGGGGGATTATGTCTTAACTGGTGGAGAATTGGCGGCCATGACCATGATTGATGCTACGGTCCGCCTGATTCCAGAAGTGATTGGCAAGGAATCTAGCCATCAAGATGATAGTTTTTCTTCAGGTCTTCTCGAATATCCTCAGTACACGCGTCCCTATGATTATCGAGGCATGGTTGTCCCAGATGTACTGATGAGTGGGCACCATGAAAAGATTCGTCAGTGGCGATTGTACGAGAGTTTAAAGAAAACCTACGAGCGCAGACCGGATTTGCTTGAACATTATCAACTGACAGCAGAAGAAGAAAAAATGCTGGCAGAAATCAAAGAAAACAAAGAATAAAGGAGAAACCTATGCAAGTAATCAAACGTGATGGAGAAATTGCTGAATTTAATCCAGATAAGATTTACCAAGCTATCTTAAAAGCAGCTCAGACTGTCTATGTATTGACAGATGATTTGCGTCAAAACCTTGCACAAGTCACTAAGAAAGTGGTTTTGGATTTGGAAGAAGCCAAGGTGGAACGTGCTACCATCAGCATGATTCAGTCTTTGGTTGAGCATCGTTTATTGGGTGCAGGTTACATTACCATTGCAGAACACTACATTTCCTATCGTCTACAACGTGACTTGGAAAGAAGTGGTTATGGAGATCATATCGCGGTTCATTTACATTTTGAACAAATTCGCTAAGAAAAAGAGTGGGATGAAGCAACTACATCTCACTCTTTCTTAAATCTATTTTTTTGGGCTGTTTGGACGGTTGAAGGGACAAATCGTAGGCGTTGAATATCGCTTATGCGGATAATACGGGTCACATTTTTGGCAAAATTTTTCACGATAATTTGCTGGCGTTGCTGATCGTATTTGATGATGTCACCTGTAAAGCTTGTCTCAGACAAGATAAGGTGAACAGCGGTTTGTTTCTGGATAGCCTCTTCAATAGTGGCTGTAAGGGAGTTGCTTTCAGTCTGGTCTGGTTCTTCATGTCCATTTAAAAAGTCATGTATTTTATCTAAAACTTGCTGGAATTTATGTCTCATAGTGGCCTCCCTTCTTTTATATCAATATTATATAAAATTTTCCTAAAATCTACAAGATTTTACGAATAAACTAATGAAAGCTAAAAAAGGAGAAGAAAATGGCAGAATTTACATTTGAAATTGAAGAGCATTTGTTGACTCTTTCTGAAAACGAAAAAGGTTGGACCAAGGAAATCAACCGTGTGAGCTTTAATGGTGCTCCTGCAAAGTTTGATATTCGTGCTTGGAGTCCAGATCATACTAAAATGGGCAAAGGGATTACTCTCTCCAATGAAGAATTTCAAACAATGGTGGATGCCTTTAAAGGCAACTAAGTTTTCAAAATGAAAGAAAAGGATACTGAGTCATGACAACTCGATATCCTTTTTTAGTTAGCAAAGTAAGCCTGATTTTTAAGGCGTTGAAGTAATGGACGGCTAATAAAACTAATAGCTAGAAGTTTACCAAGGTCTGGAATGATAAAAGGAAATACCCCCACAACAAGAGCTTTTTCAAATGCCATTCCAGCTAGGAAATGCAAGCTGAGAATCCCGCCGACAAAGACAAGGGTATCACCCAAGAGGTTTGCAAGAAAAATCTTGATAACACTACTCTTGCTGTTAGTTAGGGAAGAAGTAAGTCCAGAGTATACAAGATAAAACCAAAGATAGCCTGCAGTAGGGCCAACTAAAGCCTGAAAACCAGCTCCACCTCCTGCAAAGACAGGAAGACCGATAGCACCTAGAAGAAGATAGAGTCCAACAGAAAGTACAGCCTCTCTCGGTCTGAAGACAGTAGCAATCAAGCCGATTGCAAAGTTTTGCAGAGTGAAGGGAACAGGTCCAATTGGAAGACTGATTTGTGCCAAAACAGCAATGAGAGCAGCTCCAATAGCAGGGATAGCATAAACGTGAGCTTTTTTCAAAATAGTTAACCTCTTTTCTGATGTATAGTAACTATTATACTCGTAGAGTAATTATTGTCAACCAATTTTTTAAAACAAGGTAACAAAGACTGTAACGGCCGATTTTGCTTATTGGTTAAGTTGGATAATTTTTTTGTAGATTTGTAAGACATTAAAAAAGAAGCAGACATATTTGTATCAGCTTCTTTTATTTTGATTAACGCATAGTTACAAATTCTTCAGATGCAGTTGGGTGAATCGCCACAGTTGCATCAAAGTCAGCCTTGGTTGCTCCCATTTTGATAGCAACAGCAAATCCTTGAATCATCTCATCAACACCATAGCCAATTCCATGAAGTCCGACAACTTTTCCTTCAGAACCAGCTGTGATCAATTTGAAACGAGTTTCTTGACGATTGGAAGTGCAAGCAGAGTACATAGACGTAAAGCTTGATTTATAAACCTTGATTTGGTCTTGACCGTATTCTTTAATAGCTTGTTCTTCTGTCAAACCAACCGTTCCGATAGCAGGGTGTGAAAAAACAACGGTTGGAATAGTTGAGTAGTCCATTTTAGCAGTTGTTTTGCCGTTAAAGAGACGTTCAGACAAAGTACGTCCAGCCTTGATAGCAACTGGAGTTAGTTCTTTTTCGCCTGTTACATCACCTAAAGCGTAGATTCCCTCAACAACAGTATTTTGGTATTCATCCACTTGGATAAAGCCACGTTCGTTCAGAGTTACTCCAGCTTTTTCAAGTTGCAAGCCTTTAACGTTTGGACGGCGACCAGTAGCCCAGATAACTTGGCTAGCTGTGTGACTAGTACCATCTTCGAAATGAATGGTAATGCCTTCAGCAGTTTTTTCTAACTTGACAGGGACTTTGTGAGTATGAAGTGGCAAGTTTGTTCTTTCCATTTCCTTGACCAGACCTTCAACGATGTAAGAATCAAAACCACGTAAAGGACGGTCGCGACGAACAAAGAGATCTGTCTTGACACCAAAGGTGTGGAGTACGCCAGCCAATTCAACGGCAATATAACCCGCGCCTAGAATAGCAACTGACTCTGGCAATTCTTCCCAGGCAAATACATCATCAGAAGAGCCACCTAGTTCAGCACCAGGAATATTTGGAATACTTGGATGGGCACCAGTAGTAATCACGATATGTTTAGCACGAATCAGTTCACCATTTACGCTGACAGTATGAGAATCTACAAATTCAGCATGACCTTCAATCAAGTCTACTCCGTTGCGTTTAAAACTGCCATCATAAGAAGAACGAGCGCGATCGATATAGGCTTCACGATTACGACGTAGGGTTGCAAAGTCAAAGTTAAGATCAGTAGTCTTAAAGCCGTAGTCTTCTCCAAATTGATGGAAAGTCTCAGCGATTTGTGCCCCGTACCACATGATTTTTTTAGGAACACAACCGACATTGACGCAAGTTCCACCTAATTTCTTTTCCTCAATAACGGCCGCTTTGGCTCCGTGTTCACCAGCACGGTTCATGGTAGCAATTCCTCCGCTACCACCACCGATAGCAATGATATCATATTCTCTCATTGAAAACTCCTTTATACTCTTTTAAATAGTAGAGTGTCATTTTTTGATAGTCATATTCTATCTTTTTTTTGATTTGATTGCAAAAATCTGCTACGTTCAAAAAAATTAAAGAAAAGGCTTGCAAAAAGGAAAAATAAAGTGTATTATATAACTAGTACAATGGTAGTAAAAAATAGATTCCGAACAATAATCAAATCCCGAAATGTCATTATTTCGTTCTGAACTGTTATTGTTTATATTTGCTAATTTTTATATAATATTGTTAAGTACTTTAAATTAAAAAGGAGTTTCATTATGAAGAAGAATCGTAAAGCTAAAAAGTGGCAATTGTATGCAGCAATCGGTGCTGCCAGTGTAGTTGTATTAGGTGCTGGGGGGATTTTGCTCTTTAGACAACCATCTCAGACCACGGTAAAAGATGAGCCTACTCATCTTGTTGTTGCCAAGGAAGGAAGCGTCGCATCCTCTGTTTTATTGTCAGGGACAGTAACAGCAAAAAATGAACAATATGTTTATTTTGATGCTAGTAAGGGAGATTTAGATGAAATCCTTGTTTCTGTGGGTGATAAGGTCAGCGAAGGACAGGCTTTAGTCAAGTACAGTAGTTCAGAAGCCCAGGCGGCCTATGATTCAGCTAGCCGAGCAGTAGCTAAGGCAGATCGTCATATCAATGAACTCAATCAAGCACGAAATGAAGCTGCTTCAGCTCCGGCTCCACAGTTGCCAACGCCAGCAGGAGGCGAAGGAGCTGCAGGGCAAACTCCAGCTCCAGTCTCAGGAAATGCAGTGTCATCTATTGATGCACAACTAGGTGATGCTCGTGATGCTCGTGCAGATGCAGCAGCACAATTAAGTAAGGCTCAAAGTCAGTTGGATGCCATGACGGTTCTCAGTACCTTAGAGGGAACTGTGGTCGAAGTCAACCGTAATGTTTCTAAATCTCCAACTGGAGCTAGCCAGGTGGTAGTTCATGTCGTTAGCAATGAAAATTTGCAAGTTAAGGGGGAACTATCTGAATATAACCTTGCCAACCTCTCTGTAGGACAAGAAGTAACCTTTACTTCTAAAGTTTACCAAGATAAGAGCTGGACTGGTAAGATTAGCTACATTTCTGACTATCCTAAAAGTAATGGCGAAGCAGCAAGTACAGCTACTGCCGCAGCAGGTGGTACTTCTGGTTCTAAATATCCATATACCATCGATGTTACAAGTGAAATCGGTGATTTGAAACAAGGATTCTCAGTAAGTGTTGAGGTCAAGAATAAGAGTAAAGCCATTTTGGTTCCTCTAACAAGTGTTGTGACTGAAAATGATAAGAACTATGTCTGGGTGCTTGACGAGCAGAAAAAGGCCAAGAAAGTGGAAGTTGGTTTGGGCAATGCTGATGCAGACAACCAAGAAATCACTTCAGGTCTGACAAATGGAGTCAAGGTCATCAGTAACCCAACGTCTTCTCTAGAGGAAGGAAAAGAGGTGAAGGCTGATGAAGAAACTAATTAGTCTAAAAAATATCTGCAGAAGCTACCGTAATGGTGACCAAGAACTGCAGGTTCTCAAAAATATCAACCTAGAAGTGAATGAGGGTGAATTTGTTGCCATCATGGGACCATCTGGTTCTGGTAAGTCTACGCTGATGAATACGATTGGCATGTTGGATACACCAACCAGTGGAGAGTATTATCTTGAAGGTCAAGAAGTAGCTGGACTTGGTGAAAAACAACTAGCCAAGGTCCGTAACCAACAAATCGGATTTGTCTTTCAGCAGTTCTTTCTTCTATCCAAACTTAATGCTCTGCAAAATGTAGAATTGCCCTTGATTTACGCAGGAGTTTCAGCTTCAAAACGGCGCAAGTTAGCTGAGGAATATCTAGATAAGGTTGAATTGACTGAACGTAGTCACCATTTGCCTTCGGAGTTGTCAGGTGGTCAGAAGCAACGTGTGGCTATTGCCCGTGCCTTGGTAAACAATCCTTCTATTATCCTAGCAGACGAACCGACAGGAGCCTTGGATACCAAAACAGGGAATCAAATTATGCAACTATTGGTTGACTTGAATAAAGAAGGAAAAACTATTATCATGGTAACGCATGAGCCTGAAATAGCTGCTTATGCCAAACGCCAGATTGTCATTCGAGATGGAGTTATTTCATCTGATAGTGCTCAGTTAGAAAAGGAGGAAAACTAAGATGCAGAATCTGAAATTTGCCTTTTCATCTATCATGGCCCACAAGATGCGCTCTTTTCTCACAATGATAGGGATTATCATTGGTGTTTCATCAGTTGTTGTGATTATGGCTCTGGGAGATTCTATGTCTCGTCAGGTCAATAAAAATATGACCAAGTCACAGAAGAATATCCATGTTTTTTTCTCACCTATTAAAAGTAAAGATGGCTCTTTTACCCAAAAACAATCAGCATTGACAGTTTCTGGGAAAGAAGAGGAAGTTCCTGTGGAACCACCAAAACCACAAGAAGCTTGGGTCAAGGAGGCTGCTAAAGTTAAAGGTGTAGATAGTTACTATGTAACCAACTCGACCAATACCACCTTGTCTTATAAAGACAAAAAAGTGGATCGTGCTAGCTTAACAGGTGGAAATATTACTTACATGAAGGCGGTTGAAAATGAAATTGTTGCAGGCCGCAGTTTCATAGCTCAGGATTATAAAGATGTGGCCAGTGTCATTTTGCTAGACCAAGAACTTGCTAATAGCCTGTTTGGATCTGCTCAAGAAGCTGTTAACCAGGTTATAGATGTCGGTGGCTTTAGCTATCGTGTCATTGGTGTCTATACCAGCGATGAGGCCAAGACTGCCAAGACTTTTGGTATTGGTGGACTTCCAATTACGACTAATATTTCTCTTGCCAATAACTTCAATATGGATGAAATTTCTGATATTGTCTTCCGTGTCAATGATACAAGTTTGACACCAACAGTGGGACCAGAATTAGCTAGAAAATTGACCGAGATTGCTGGTCTTCAGCAAGGGGAGTATCAGGTGGCAGATGCGACTGCAGCCTTCCAAGAAGTACAACAACTGTTCGGCTTTATAACTACGATTATTAGTGCCATTGCAGGAATTTCACTTTTTGTTGGAGGGACTGGTGTTATGAACATCATGCTGGTTTCTGTTACAGAGCGTACCCGTGAGATTGGTCTCCGTAAGGCTTTGGGTGCAACACGTGCTAATATTTTAATCCAGTTTTTGATTGAATCCATGATATTGACCTTGCTTGGTGGAGTCATTGGTTTAACCATTGCGACAGGCTTAACCGCTATAGCTGGCATACTCTTGCAAGGATTGATTGCGGGTATAGAAGTAGGAGTGTCAATCCCGGTTGCCCTATTTAGTCTTGCAGTTTCGGCTAGCGTGGGTATGATTTTTGGAGTTTTGCCAGCCAACAAGGCATCGAAACTTGATCCAATTGAAGCTCTTCGTTATGAATAGAATCAACAAGATGGACACTCGTCTATCTTGTTTTTGTATGGATTTCCCTATCGAAAATCATTAAAAATGTGATATAATGAAGTGTTAGAAAAACAGGTTTCATTTGCCTGGAAAGGAAAAATTATGTCTGAAAAGAATTTTTATATTACAACGCCGATTTACTATCCATCTGGAAAACTTCATATCGGATCTGCCTACACAACCATCGCATGTGATGTCCTAGCACGTTACAAACGCCTGATGGGCTACGATGTTTTTTATTTGACAGGTCTTGACGAGCATGGTCAAAAAATCCAGCAAAAAGCAGAAGAAGCTGGAATTACACCACAATCCTACGTTGATGGTATGGCTGTTGGAGTCAAAGAACTCTGGCAATTACTAGATATCTCATACGATAAATTTATCCGTACAACGGATGACTACCATGAAAAAGCAGTGGCACAAGTCTTTGAGCGCTTGCTTGCTCAAGATGACATCTACTTGGGTGAATACTCTGGTTGGTATTCAGTATCTGATGAGGAATTCTTTACAGAAAGCCAGCTTGCAGAAGTATTCCGTGATGAAGCTGGAAATGTGACGGGAGGTATCGCTCCATCAGGACACGAAGTGGAATGGGTATCTGAAGAGTCTTATTTCCTTCGCCTCAGCAAATACCAAGACCGTCTAGTAGAATTTTTCAAAGCTCATCCTGAATTTATCACTCCAGATGGTCGTCTGAATGAAATGCTTCGCAACTTTATCGAGCCAGGTTTAGAGGATTTGGCAGTTTCTCGTACAACCTTTACATGGGGTGTTCCGGTACCATCAAATCCTAAACACGTTGTCTACGTTTGGATTGATGCCCTTCTTAACTATGCGACAGCTCTTGGTTACGGTCAAGACGAACATGGTAACTTTGACAAGTTCTGGAATGGAACAGTCTTCCACATGGTAGGAAAAGACATCCTTCGTTTCCACTCAATCTACTGGCCAATCCTTCTTATGATGTTAGATATCAAATTGCCAGATCGTTTGATTGCTCACGGTTGGTTCGTCATGAAAGACGGTAAAATGTCTAAGTCAAAAGGGAATGTCGTTTACCCTGAAATGTTGGTAGAGCGTTATGGACTAGATCCACTTCGTTACTATCTCATGCGTAGCCTTCCAGTTGGTTCAGACGGAACCTTTACTCCTGAAGACTACGTTGGCCGTATTAACTACGAATTGGCCAATGACCTTGGAAACCTTCTCAACCGTACGGTTTCTATGATTAATAAATACTTTGACGGGCAAGTCCCTGCCTATGTAGAAGGTGTAACAGAGTTTGACCATACTCTTGTTGACGTTGCAGAACAATCAATCGCTGACTACCACACCTACATGGAAGCAGTTGACTACCCACGTGCACTTGAAGCAGTCTGGACCCTTATCTCTCGTACTAACAAATACATCGACGAGACAGCTCCATGGGTATTGGCAAAGGATGAAGCACTTCGAGATCAATTGGCAAGTGTCATGAGTCACTTGGCAGCTAGCCTTCGTGTTGTTGCTCACTTGATTGAGCCATTTATGATGGAAACAAGTCGTGCAGTCTTGAATCAACTTGGCTTGGAAGAAGTAGCAAGTCTTGAAAACTTGAGCTTGGCTGACTTCCCAGAAGATGTGACTGTAGTTGCCAAAGGAACACCAATCTTCCCACGTCTGGATATGGAAGAAGAAATCGCCTATATCAAGGAACAAATGGAAGGCAACAAACCAGCAGTCGAAAAAGAGTGGAACCCAGACGAAGTTGAACTCAAACTAAACAAGGAAGAAATCAAGTTTGAAGACTTTGACAAGGTTGAAATCCGTGTCGCAGAAGTCAAAGAAGTGTCTAAAGTAGAAGGTTCAGATAAGTTGCTTCAATTCCGCTTGGATGCTGGTGATGGTGAAGATCGTCAAATTCTTTCTGGGATTGCAAAATACTATCCAAATGAACAAGAATTGGTCGGCAAGAAAGTTCAAATCGTTGCCAATCTCAAACCACGCAAGATGATGAAGAAATATGTCAGTCAAGGGATGATTCTCTCAGCTGAACATGATGGACAATTAACCCTTCTTACAGTTGATTCAGCTGTACCAAACGGAAGTGTGATTGGGTAAAAGTAAAACACTAAAGTCAGTTGAAAGAAAAGTCCTTAGACTACAAGTTTCTAAGGACTTTTCTTTGTTGACTAAACTGAGATTTTCATTGATGGGATTCGTATTATGTATGGTCGCAGACAATAACCACAAATATACTCACTAAGTTCTAGGCAAGTAAGTTGGGTTCATGAGTGGCAACTGGAAGTTGAGATTGGCTTGGATCTGAAAAACACGGGGAAAAAGTCGCTTGCCCCTCAAAAGAAAGCAAAAATCGAAAAAAATTCTACGTTGAAAAGTCATGTGGAAGTTGCTTTTAGAACTTACCTTTATTTTTCTATCTTTATTAGAATGACTTCTAATGTAGAAGTATAATAGATTTTTTGGTATAATAAAAGTTATGGAAATCGAAAAAACCAACCGTATGAATGCGCTCTTTGAATTTTATGCGGCGCTTTTGACAGATAAGCAAATGAATTATATCGAGCTCTACTACGCTGATGATTATAGCCTTGCTGAAATTGCCGAGGAATTTGGTGTCAGTCGTCAGGCTGTCTATGATAATATTAAGCGGACAGAAAAGATTCTAGAAGATTATGAGATGAAATTGCACATGTACTCGGACTACATTGTCCGCAGTCAGATTTTTGACCAGATTTTGGAGCGCTATCCCAAGGATGACTTTCTGAAGGAGCAGATAGAAATTTTAACAAGCATTGATAATAGAGAATAAGAGGAAGAAAAATGGCATTTGAAAGTTTAACAGAACGTTTGCAGAACGTCTTTAAAAATTTACGTAAAAAAGGAAAAATCTCTGAGGCTGATGTCCAAGAGGCAACCAAAGAAATTCGCTTGGCCTTGCTCGAGGCCGACGTTGCCTTGCCTGTTGTAAAGGACTTTATCAAGAAAGTTCGTGAGCGTGCAGTCGGCCATGAGGTCATTGATACCCTTAATCCTGCGCAACAAATTATTAAAATAGTTGATGAGGAACTGACAGCCGTTTTAGGTTCTGATACGGCAGAAATTATCAAGTCACCTAAGATTCCTACAATCATCATGATGGTTGGTTTGCAGGGGGCTGGTAAAACAACTTTTGCTGGTAAATTGGCCAACAAACTCAAGAAAGAAGAAAATGCTCGTCCTTTGATGATTGCGGCGGATATTTATCGTCCTGCGGCTATTGACCAGTTGAAAACTCTGGGTCAACAGATTGATGTGCCGGTTTTCGCTCTTGGAACAGAGATTCCAGCTGTTGAGATTGTTCGTCAAGGTTTGGAACAAGCCCAAGCTAACCATAATGACTATGTCTTGATTGATACGGCAGGTCGTTTGCAGATTGATGAGCTTTTGATGAATGAACTTCGTGACGTAAAAGCATTGGCTCAACCAAACGAAATTCTCCTCGTGGTTGATGCCATGATTGGTCAAGAAGCGGCCAATGTTGCGCGTGAGTTTAATGCTCAGTTGGAAGTCACTGGGGTCATCCTTACCAAGATTGATGGGGATACTCGTGGTGGTGTGGCTCTATCGGTTCGTCACATCACTGGAAAACCAATCAAGTTTACTGGTACAGGTGAAAAGATTACGGACATTGAAACCTTCCACCCAGATCGCATGTCTAGCCGTATCCTTGGTATGGGGGATATGCTCACTTTGATTGAGAAAGCTTCTCAAGAATACGATGAGCAAAAAGCCCTTGAAATGGCTGAGAAGATGCGTGAAAACACATTTGATTTCAATGATTTCATTGATCAGTTGGATCAGGTGCAAAATATGGGGCCGATGGAAGACTTGCTCAAGATGATTCCAGGTATGGCTAACAATCCAGCCCTTCAAAACATGAAGGTAGATGAACGCCAGATTGCTCGCAAACGTGCTATTGTGTCTTCAATGACACCTGAAGAACGTGAAAATCCAGATTTGTTAAATCCGAGCCGTCGCCGTCGTATCGCTGCAGGTTCTGGGAATACCTTTGTCGAAGTTAATAAATTCATCAAAGACTTTAACCAAGCTAAACAGCTTATGCAGGGTGTTATGTCTGGAGATATGAACAAAATGATGAAGCAGATGGGAATCAATCCAAACAATCTTCCTAAAAATATGCCAAATATGGGAGGAATGGATATGTCTGCCCTTGAAGGAATGATGGGACAAGGTGGTATGCCTGACTTATCAGCTCTAGGAGGAGCGGGAATGCCAGATATGAGCCAGATGTTTGGTGGTGGACTAAAAGGTAAAATCGGTGAATTTGCTATGAAACAGTCCATGAAACGCATGGCTAACAAAATGAAGAAAGCGAAGAAGAAACGCAAATAAAAAAGGAAAGCAGAAGTGCTTTCCTTTTTTATATAGCATATGTGCTTTCTATGATTAGGCAATTTTCTTAATCGAAAAATTGACTAAATAGAAAGAGAGATTTCAAATCCTTGCGTCCATTCGGATTTTACTGTAATTTCGATTTTTAAAGCATCTGCTAATTGTTTGACTAGATAGAGCCCCATACCTGTTGATTTTTTCCTTGTATCACCTGAATCACCTGTAAAGCCTTTTTCAAAGATATGAGGAAGGTCACAAGCTTTAACTCCGCAACCATTATCCCTAATAATCAGACTTGTGCGCCCCTTATCTTTTGACATAGAAATACTGAGTTCGGGCTTGTCAGAGCTATATTTAAGGGCGTTGGCGAGTATTTGAGAGAGGATAAATTCAAAACTGCGTTGATCGGTGTAGCAGATTCCTTGTATGTTCTCTAGCTGAATCGTAAATTTCTTTTCTTTGAGCAAGGGATCAAAGTTTTCCAAAAGATCTTGGATACACTCTTGGAGGTCAAGGTCTTCAAATAGAAAATCATTTTTTTCACTTTTCACCCTGTAATAGAATAGTATCTGTGATACATTTCCTTGGATTTGATTTTTCACATAGTCCAACTTAAAAGTTGTATCCTTTGGCAACTGGTCACTTTGATTGTCCAAAAGGAGGGAAAGAAGCGATAGAGGGAGTTTGATTTCATGAGCCCATTTTTCAACATAGTCCTCGTATTCGGCTAGTAATGAGTTGAGCTTTCCTATTTCCGCTTGCCTTTGGTAAAGCGCATTTGCGATTTCTTCGATGCTTTCTTTCTCTGAGGCACTTGATAAACGCAATAATTCCAGCTCCGTATCCATCTTAGGATTGGCTATGAAGGCTTTATAGGCAGCGGATTTTTTTCTTTCTTTTCTTATCAGTAGGAATGATAGGATGAAAAAGAGCAGGACAGTAGCTAAAAGATAGAGAATGATGAGGGCTTGAAACTTTCTCACGTCTGAAAGCCAAAGCAGGACAGCTGTGAATAGATCAAATGCTAAGAGAACAAGTAACCAAGGCAGATAGGTAGCCAAATATTTAGGATTCTGTTTCATATTCCCTTTCCTCTTCCAATTTGTAACCGATGCCTCTGACGGACTTAACTTGAAGTGCAATACCAGCCTGTTTCATCACCTTTTTGAGTCTTGCAATATTTACTTGAAGGGCATTTTCATCGATGAACTCAGTTGTATTCCACAGTTTCATGCTTAGTTCTTCTTTTGTGACGACAGAATCAGTTGCCACTAATAAAGTTTCTAACAATTTCCCTTGATTTTGGGGGAGTAAAATCGAGTGTCCATTGATATAAAGGGTATAGGTCTGTCTATCCAGCAGAAAATTATCTTTTTCAAGTAGATTTTGTCTGCCTTCATAGCGTTTCAAGATATTTTCTATACGTGCCAAAAATCTTTCTTTCTTGAAAGGCTTTGTTAGATACTCATCTGCCCCTAATTTCAGGGCGTAGATTTCATCTTTTAATTGTTCACGGGAAGTGAGAACCAATATAGGGACAGAGCGTTTTGACTTGAGATTTTTACAAATTTGAAAACCTGTTTCTCCTGGCAAATTCAAATCCAGTATGATTAGATCTGTATCGTATTGCAGCACTTGCTGGCTTGTATCTTTGAAGTCAGTCAACTTATCAACTTGATAACCCGCTTTCTCTAACAAGATGACAATTTCATCTCGAATCAAGGCTTCATCTTCAATAACCAGAATATGCTTCATATCGGTTCCTCCTTTTCCTATTTTATTCTACCTTATTCATCTCTTTTGGGTTCCATTAATGACAATAAGTACTTGTTGCTATTTTTCTTTACAATTCGGATATAGATGACTTCGAAGCCAGCTAAGAGCAGTACTATCAGCATGGCTGTGATAAATCTCTGCCCCATAACCATTCTTGCGCTAGTGGGCACTATTCCTGTGAGGAGGGAGCTCACTCCGAAGCTACTACTGATAAGTGCAAGGGCTATTGGTAGACCGAAATACCAGTTGACTTGCTTTTCTGACGATTTACAAAGAGTTTCGTAGTTGGCACCAAGATGGATTAAGGTCTGGTATCTTCTATAGGATTGTCTTTGTCCCATCAAAAACTGAACGCCGATAATTGTATTTGCGACAACAAGGAAGATGATAGACAGATAGATGGTGACATAGCTGGCAGAGATAATGTAAAACAATTGTCTTCCCATATTTTGTATATAGCTTTCATAGCCAAGAGAGGTTTGATTTAGCTTTTCATTGGTATCTGAGATAGCTCTCATCAAGCCTTTTTCCTTGACTAGCTCAGGAGCCAAGATACCGCTAACATAGTTCGAATAGCGACCGTCTGTATAGCTCATAAAAATCTCATCTGGAACTATGAGAGCGACAGAGAGGGTTATCTCATGATCCGTTACGATTGGCAAAGACTCCACCTCGCCAATCAATTTTACATCATTTCCCATGACTTTGATTTGAGGCTTTGTCTTTAGGACAGAGTTGACGAGACTTTCATCTGGCAGAAAATCTTTCCCCATATACAAATATGCTTCCTTATTAGTTAGTTCTAGAGGAGGAAGATTGGCAGCCTTTTTAAGTTCATTGTATTCGGAAACTGGTATGAGGTGGGAATTAGTAGACTGTTTAAATTTATGGAGCAAAATTTCCTTGTTCTTGTTGTCTTTTTGATTTTTCAACTCCTTGATGACCTCTTCAAAGGACACGGATTCGTGTTCTTTAGTTTGGCCTACTTTAATTTGCAGAATCTTTGAAAACTGTGATACTAGTCCGGCAGCTTCAAGCTCTTTTTTAACTGCATTTACATCAAGATTTTCATCTGTTTCCTGCTTGCTATCTCTAAATGTATAATCCAATACGTGGGTTTGATTGCCTGGATTGCCGCTTGTAATGGCCACACCTGCTCCAAAGAGGCACAAGGCAGAGAAAATTAAGAGGGAGCAGACAGCCAGTATAGTTGAGCGTTGGATAACTAATTCCTGAATCTGTCTAAAATTATAGGCATGAAGTTTTCGATTGTTTCCAAGCTTGACCAAAAAGTCTATAAATAAACGCATACCAAAGAAGAGTAGGATAGTTCCCAGAGTTCCTAAGAGAACGGTGATGCCCATTGTTATGACATTTTCCCAAGCTTGTCCACTCATACCCATGTAATAGGCTGTTCCTAGAAGCAAAATTCCGAGGACAGAAGCAAGAAGGTACACCCCCTTGGGGAGTAGTTTCTTCATCCCAGAAGGAGAATAGGCGAGCAGGTTTCCGATTTCCATATTGGCAGTCTTTGCACTTAAAAGGACAAAAACAGCTAATTTTACGGCTAGGAAGCCGATGACTGTATAGAGTAGAGCTGTGGTAGATAGAGAAAATTGATGTTCAATAATCCCTAGTCCCACAATTTTAGCGGTTATTAGGCTAATCAATTCTGAAATTAAGATGGAAATAGGAAGTCCTATTCCAAGGGCAAGGACACTGTTTCTCAAATCCTCGAGCAGAAGTAGCAAGAACAGTTTGCTTCTTCGCATTCCCAGTGTGAGATAGACACCAAATTCATGTTTTCTCCTTTCCATCTGCATACTGCTTGAGAAGTAAACTAGAAAAAAGAGAATAAAGAGCGTTGCTACATAAAGAATGGGAATCATGCTAAAGAGTTTATTTACAGCGTCACTTTCTATTTGTTTTAGAAAGTGCATCACATCTTGATGAGTCAAAGAAAGGATGATGTAAAAGGAGATAATAGACAGAACCATAGAACTGAAATACAAGCTGTTATTTTTTCGATCTCTCTTGCTATTTCTTGAGACTAATTTAGAAAACATTACCATCACCTCCAGCTAGTGCAGCCATGACCTTTAGTATTCTGTGATAGAAGTCTTCTTGACTTTCTCTTGGATAATCGCGACGGATTTCATGGAATAGTTTTCCATCTTGGATAAACAAGATGCGGTTGCAAAAGCTAGCTGCTACGGAATCGTGGGTCACTATGAGAATGGTGGTTTCTTCCACTTGATTCATTTCGGATAATTTTTGCATCAAAATGGTCGCATTTTTTGAATCCAAAGCTCCTGTGGGCTCGTCCGCAAATACAATCTTAGGGTCTAAAATTAAGGCGCGCAGCAGCTACCCTTTGCCGTTGACCACCTGATAATTGAGAAGGGAACTTATCCAGAAGTTCAGAAATATCCAGATATTGGGAAAGTAATTCTAACCGAACCTTACTTTCGTTGGCATCGACCTCGTGCAAAGACAAGGGAAGTAAAATATTTTCTTTGGCTGTAAGATTGTCCAAGAGCTCAAAATTCTGGAAGAGATAGCCAATTTCCTTGCCTCTATAATCTGCTAATTGGCTCCCTTTTAACTGACCTAAATCCTTTTCTTGCATTTGAATGGAACCGTCAGTTGGCTTGATGATTGTGGCTAGACAGTTAAGAAGAGTTGTTTTCCCAGAACCGCTACTCCCCATAATTCCTAAGAACTCACCTTTTACAACTTGAAAAGATATGCTATCCAAGGCTTTGGTAATATTGGGACCTTTCCCATAATACTTTTTTAATGATTCTACTCGTAAAATTGTGTCCATGTGAAACACCTCCATTTTTTGTTACTTTCATTATAATATGAATCAGAGTAGAATAATACTTACGGATGATGTAAGAAATCTTTATCGCTGACTTTTATAATCAGGTTATTGGAACTATACTTACTATATTATAGCATGGTTTCAGGGATTTAAAAAGAGGAGTAGAGGTTGAAAAATTTTCCTAATATTGAGATCATAAAAAATAATACCACTGAAGTTCATGATCCAGCGGTATTATTTTTTATTTTATAGGAAACTCTACTCCCACTCAATTGAGACTGGTATATCCCTATCCCTTGTAAATCAAGGGTTTAGAAGGGTTATATACTTCAATGGGGGGATTTTTCGGGGGGATTGATTTTTTCATATGTTGATTTCAATTAAATTTTACTCTTGTTTCTGATGCGGTTTGTACGGTAATTGCATTTGTAAGTAGTTGAGCTATCTCTTTATCAGCACCACTGTACAAGTACTAATGATAGTCAGCTATCAGGAACATATTCATACGAAAAAAGCGGTATTGATGGTTCTGAAATGGGATTCGAAGACGAAGAATTGACATTGCATTACGAACTAAAAGTAAGTGGTGATGAAAACATATTTAATATCAATCTCCTTTCAGAGAGAGGCAATAATGTGAAGTACCTCTATTCCGAGAAAGTAGCTATTGATACAGACAAACAGATTATCAGTGATAACAATGGTACTGAGCTGAAATATTCAGTTTCTGGAGATTCTGTAACAATGCCTGATTTAGCAGGAGATAGTGGTGAAACAGTAACATTAAGTAAATAGAATAAACCAAAAAAGAGAGCTTGATATGTAATCTATCAGGTTCTATTCTTGTAAGTTTGTAAGTAATATTTTATATTAATCATCTAATTACAGTTTTTTTACATTTTTTATTAATATTTCTGTATTGTCAATTAAAAATTTCCCATCATTATTACTAATAAACTCATTGATATATTTAAGAATACAAACATAATGATTATAGTAAACGTTATATGTATTTACATCTAAACAGAAGTGAGTTAAAGCAAATTTAACATGGTCAGTTCGTTTAATATCGGTGAAATCTACGATTTTTGCTCTATTGGCATCAATTTTCTTTCCTAGAGCATATCTATTCGGAATTTCGTTATTATCACTATTATGAATGATACTATAGTCATTCATAATGGGTGTATTTACTTTAAAATTTTCAAAAAAATGTTCTCTATTAATAAAAAGATTATGGGATTTTAATTCCTTAATTAATTTAATAATGGGTACATACAGGTTTGTGTTAAACATATTAATAGAGGTGATTCTATCTAACTCGTTTGTTAATATTTTAATTTGCTCGTCATAGCTTGTAAATAAGTTAAAACCCAGCAATTCATGCGAAAGTAGTCTATTTATTTCTGTAGGAGTCATATTTAAAACATTAGTAATTGCTTCAAAAGAGCAGACAGTTTCACTTCCATATAAAACCTTTATAATTCTTGATATGATATTAATAAAGCATGAATAGATTTTTATACTATAAAAGTCACTAACTTCTTGGACTTGTTCTAAAGTATAGTAATTCTTATCAATTATTTGTTTAAATATATCAGCTAACTTTTTCCTTGTTTCGGAAATATTGGATGTTTCATAAGTTAGAATTCGTCTATTACGTAAATCGAAAGGTAGTTCTGAAACATCGCCAAAATCAGAATTGAACACACAAATAACTCTATCCCACCCTAGACAATTTACTGCATATCCTAATTCAAATAATACGTTAGGGTTAGGAGTTCTTTTACCATTTAAACTACTGTTTATAATTGATATATCTGCTATAAATAGGCCACACTTATCAATTTTGGTTAATATTGAATCAACAATATCTGGACTACCTAGAACACCTTTTATATCTCTGTCAATTTCAGTGATAAGAGAGTACGGAGAATCTTGGTTCATTTTTTTCAATGCTAATTTTATAGAATTCTCAATTAAATTTCTATTTGTTTTATTCGGTAAGTCAGATTGCCATGAAAAGAATATTGTAGTCATAAAAAGCTCCGATAGTTAATCAGTAGAGTATTATTTGTGAATGAATTTGGTTAGCAATAACTATGATGTTTGAGTTCCTCATTTATTTTGATAATATAGAAAATTAATATGAGCAGAATGAGATGATAGTCATACTCATATTGCTGAATAGAATCATAAATAGGTACTCCATGCAAATACTTATTTCTGATTCCCCAGCTATTGTCATATGATTTGTTATTTAGGACAAAATTCAAATAATTAATTTCTTGAATTGAAAATAAGGTATCCGAAAATATTAACCATCCATTATCAAGCATCCTATCAGCACTGAGTTTTTCAGATTCAGATAAAGATATACTATTAACAGAGCCATATAAGAATATTTTTTCTAAAAGACTTATTTGGGACATATCTTTAAAAGATATAACACCTGTATCATTTTGGCAAATTCCAGCATCTATTAGTAGTTTTATGTAATCTATTTGATATTCATGAAAATTTGCATAACTCAAGCATTGTTGTGAAATTAATTCCTTAAAGTTGCTTCCTTTGTATTCCTCATTAATAAAATGAATAGGACTTTGGTCAGAGAATAATAAATTAACAATCTGTTGAATATTATTATCTGAATTATTCATTGAGAAGTATTTTCTTTTAGTAAAACTCTGCAAAGATTCAATTGAAGGAGTAGAAGTAATATTATATAAATTTACATCAATAAGCCCTTCTTCACTCAATAATTTGTATTGTTTTCTTAATGATTCTTCGATTCTAAAAAGTGTTGCTGTTTTATTTCCCGTTGTTTCTGAAATTGAAGGCACATCAAAATGTATCCAATCAATACCGTACTGATTAGTCAGGAAAATATCGAAAAACCAAGTAATGAAATCTTCAATTCTTAGACTGAATTTCTGTAGTATTTTTGATAAAGCAATCAGTTTCATCACGTATAGTTGATGCTTGACTGAGAAGTAAAAACCAAATTTATAGTGATTTCTAGTCGAAATGCCTAACGTTCTTTCAAGTACCCCCATCTCTAATTGAGGAAAGCTTGCTAATGCAAAAGTACCAACACTTGTGCTCAGTTCAAAGTCTTTACAAAAATAGTCTAATATATTTTGAAAATTATGTTTTTCAAAAAGTTTAGCACTATCTATAAAAGTTGATAATGTATATTCATATTGTTTTGGCCTAGCTCCACCTGTTGCGACTGCAATAGGATTATACAAACCTTTTTCAATTCCCTCAATATGAAGTTCCCTACTCTTTTTAATTGCGTAATAGTACGCTTCCTTCTTTGTATATACTCTAATATCAACTTGAATTCCAAAATCCTTATCATTAAAACTTGAATTAAATTCTTGAATTTTTTTGTCAATCAACAGTTTTTGTTTATCTGTAAGTTGAAAGTATCTATTCTTATCGAAACCTTTTATAGGGTTTCTTAAAATTTTTAAATAATTTATATTCACATCGGGGTCACAAATATATTTTTCAATTAAATCATTCCACTCTAAATTTGTGATATTACTTGGGATAACATTTTTACATGAATTTGAATCTACAAAATTATCGAGTAATATTTCAAGATGAGAGGGTGAACTCAGAAAAAATTGCTTAATGAAAGTAGGATACTTTTTTAGAAAATAGGTATTTTTTAAGAGATGACATAAATGTAGATTGGATTCTATAAAATATTGCACAAACTCTACTTCACTAATTTTTTGACCATAGTTAAATAATGTAAATATCTCAAAAAAGTCTTCACGATAGTTATATTCGCTTTGTAGAAGTTTTATGTTATTTAAAATCTCATCTTTCGGAGCAGAACCAAAATAATTATTTTGGAGTTGAATCATCGAAGGAAGAGATTTCTTTATTTCTTCAATATAGCTTAGCGACCAGTCAATTGAAAAAACCTCATTTTCTATGAATTTGATAATATTATAAAATTCAAGGGCTTCCAAAAAAGAATTTAGGCTATAAGAATTCGATAAATAAGCATCTAAAATTTCTTGAATTCTTGGAAAATAGAAACCGATAGATAAGTCATTTACATCATAAAATTTTACTCTAGAGATCATATATATTTTTTACATTTGAAAAATAAGATTACGTGCTATAAAAATACTTTGTACTTTTTATTATAAAAATCCCTCCAAAAATGTTGGTCAAAAAAATTTTTAACTAACTTTTCGAGGGGATTTAGGGGGGAATCAAACGAAGATACACCCTTTTTAGACTATTTTGTTCCTGCTAAACTGCTGTAGAATCGCTATTTTAAAGGTAAATCAAGCCTCTCCATTACTCCCACTCAACTGTTGCTGGTGGTTTACTTGTAATATCGTAGACGATACGGTTAACGTGGTCCACTTCGTTTACGATACGTACAGAAATCTTTTGAAGAACTTCCCAAGGAATCTTTGCAAAGTCAGCTGTCATACCATCGATAGAAGTGATCGCACGAATTGCAATCGTGTAGTCATAAGTGCGACCGTCACCCATAACACCAACTGAACGAACGCCTGTGTTCACTGTGAAGTATTGCCAGATATCACGGTCAAGACCTGCTTTAGCAATTTCTTCACGAAGAATAGCGTCTGACTCACGAACGGTTTCTAGTTTCTCTTCAGTGATTTCACCCATGACACGGATAGCAAGTCCTGGTCCTGGGAATGGTTGGCGCCATACAATATGGTCTGGCATACCAAGCTCTGTACCAAGAGCACGAACTTCGTCTTTATAGAGAGTGTTGAGTGGTTCAATCAATTCAAACTGCATGTCTTCTGGAAGACCACCCACGTTGTGGTGTGACTTGATAGTTTGAGCTGTATCCGTACCAGACTCGATAACGTCTGTATATAAAGTACCTTGAGCAAGGAATTTCACATCTTTGAGCTTGCTTGCTTCGTCATCGAATACATAGACAAACTCATTACCGATAATTTTACGTTTTTGTTCAGGGTCAGAAACGCCAGCAAGTTTGTCAAGGAAACGTTTAGCAGCGTCTGCTTTGACGATATTCAAACCAAACTTACCACCAAGCATGTCCATAACTTGGTCCGCTTCTCCTTTACGAAGAAGACCGTGGTCCACGAAGATACAGATCAATTGATCACCAATAGCCTTTTGGAGAAGAACCCCAACTACAGATGAATCAACCCCACCTGATAGACCAAGAAGGACACGTTTATCACCGACTGTTTCACGGATTTTTTGGATCTGCATGTCAATGAAGTTATCCATTGACCAGTCGCCTTTAGCCTTACAGATGTTAAGAGCAAAGTTACGAAGGATATCATTTCCGTATACAGAATGACGAACTTCTGGGTGGAATTGGATACCGTAAATATGTTTATCAGGGTTTTCAATGGCTGCGTATGGGCAGTCAGCTGATGTACCTGTACGAACAAAGTCAGAAGGAATCTCAGTAACCGCATCACCATGGCTCATCAGAACAGTCTGTTCATCAGGTGTTGATTCAAAAAGAGCTGATGGTGTATGAGTTAGAGTTGATTGACCGTATTCACGATTTCCAGCATCACCTGCAGGAACAACTTTTCCTCCAAGTTTATGTGTCAACAACTGCATACCGTAACAGATTCCCAAAATTGGAATTCCAAGTTCGAAGATTTCTGGGTCAATATCAAATGAACCATCTTCGTATACAGAGTTTGGACCACCTGATAGGATAATTCCTACAGGATTGATTTCACGAACTTCAGCAGCTGAAATTTTATGGCTTTTTAGTTCTGAAAAAACACCAATCTCACGGATACGGCGTGAAATCAGCTGGTTGTATTGGCTACCATAGTCCAATACGATGATTTTTTCTACATCTTGCAAATCAGTTGAAATGTTGCTCATCTTTTTCCTTTCTCAAAAGAAATATCTTTTTTCAATATTCTATCACAAATAAGGGCGAATTACCAACTAAACAAGGCGAAGTTTGACTTTTTCTAGTTTATTGGGGTACAATAGAGAAAAGATAGAAATGAAGTGAAAAATATGCTACCCGCTTATATGAAAATCCATGATCAGATTAAAAAGGATATTGACGAACACCGTTGGGCAATTGGTGAGAGACTTCCTAGTGAACGAGACTTAGCAGAGCAGTTTGCGGTCAGTCGCATGACCCTCCGCCAAGCCGTATCTCTATTAGTCGAAGAAGGCGTCTTAGAGCGCCGCGTAGGAAGTGGCACCTTTGTTTCTAGTACTCGGGTACAAGAAAAGATGCGAGGAACAACAAGTTTTACTGAAATTGTTAAGTCCCAAGGTAAAGTACCCTCTAGCCAGCTCATTTCCTACAGAAAAACCATTCCCAATGAGCAGGAAGTTGCAAAGTTAGGAATTTCTCCAATGGAGAATATTATCCGAATGGAACGGGTCCGCTATGCCGACCAAGTTCCTCTAGTTTATGAAGTTGCTTCTATTCCTGAAAAATTCATTAAGGACTTTAAAAAAGAAGAAATCACTAGTCATTTCTTCCAGACCTTGCAAAAACATGGCTACCGTATTGGCAAATCACAGCAGACTATCTATGCTCGCCTTGCTAAGGAAAAAATTGCCCACTATTTGGAAGTTGAAAAAGGACATGCTATTCTTGGTCTGACTCAGATTTCTTACCTAGAAGATGGTACTGCATTTGAATACGTAAAAAGTCAGTATGTAGGCGAACGCTTTGAATTTTATCTTGAGAATAACTAGTCTAGAAAGGCTAGTTTTTTGATTTCCTAAAAGATTAGAATTGTCAAAACAATCTGTCTAGGCTTGATTTTATCGCTTATTTACTATAAAATGAGAAGGAAAAACGTCAAACTTTTATATTGCAAATAGGAGAAAACATGACAAAAACATTAAAACGTCCTGAGGTTTTATCACCTGCAGGGACTTTAGAGAAGCTAAAAGTAGCTGTTCAGTATGGAGCAGATGCTGTCTTTATCGGTGGTCAAGCCTATGGTCTTCGTAGCCGTGCCGGAAACTTTACCTTTGAACAGATGGAAGAAGGTGTCCAGTTTGCGGCCAAGTATGGTGCTAAGGTTTATGTGGCTGCCAACATGGTTATGCACGAAGGAAATGAAGAAGGGGCTGGTGAGTGGTTCCGTAAACTGCGTGATATCGGGATTGCAGCAGTTATCGTATCTGACCCAGCCTTGATTATGATTGCGGCGACTGAAGCACCGGGTCTTGAAATTCACCTCTCTACTCAAGCCAGTGCGACTAATTATGAAACACTTGAGTTCTGGAAAGAACTAGGTTTAACTCGTGTTGTTTTGGCGCGTGAGGTTTCAATGGAAGAATTGGCAGAAATTCGCAAACGTACAGACGTTGAGATTGAAGCATTTGTCCATGGAGCCATGTGTATTTCATACTCTGGTCGTTGTACTCTTTCAAACCACATGAGTATGCGTGATGCCAACCGTGGTGGATGTTCTCAGTCTTGTCGTTGGAAGTACGACCTTTACGATATGCCATTTGGGAAAGAACGAAAGAGCTTGAAAGGTGAGATTCCAGAAGAATTTTCTATGTCAGCCGTTGACATGTCTATGATTGACCATATCCCGGATATGATTGAAAATGGTGTGGACAGTCTAAAAATCGAAGGACGTATGAAGTCTATTCACTATGTTTCAACTGTGACTAACTGCTATAAGGCAGCTGTTGATGCATATCTTGAAAGTCCTGAAAAGTTTGAAGCTATCAAACAAGACTTGGTGGATGAGATGTGGAAGGTTGCCCAACGTGAATTAGCAACAGGTTTCTACTATGGTACACCATCTGAAAATGAGCAGTTGTTTGGTGCTCGTCGTAAAATTCCTGAGTACAAGTTTGTTGCTGAAGTGGTTTCTTATGATGAAGCGACACAAACAGCGACCATTCGTCAACGGAACGTCATTAACGAAGGCGATCAAGTTGAGTTTTATGGTCCAGGTTTTCGTCATTTCGAAACTTATATCGAAGATTTGCACGATGCCAAAGGCAATAAAATCGACCGCGCTCCTAATCCAATGGAACTCTTGACTATCAAGGTTCCACAACCTGTTCAAGCTGGAGACATGGTTCGAGCTCTCAAAGAAGGACTCATCAATCTTTATAAGGAAGATGGCACCAGTGTCACAGTTCGTGCTTAATAAGCGTGCAGGAGAGGAAAGCTTTCTAGTTGCTTTCCTTTTAATCCTACTTACTAAAAGAACATTAGGTTAAAGAAAATATATTAATTTCCATCCGAGATTTCATCTCGGATTTTTCATTATTTTTCAGAAAGACCTAGATAATGGAGGGATTTGTTACAAGTTTTTTCCAAAGTTTTCTATATAATAGACTTAAAAATAGTAAAATTGTAAATAATTTTCATTAAACGCTTTCAACGTAAGTAAAAAGTTGACAAATCCAATTTTTAGGACTAAACTAAGTAAGTAAATTTTAATTAAAAGGAGAATTCGTCATGAATTTAACATTTTTCGGTCTATGTCTTGCCTGTATGGGTGTATCTCTTGGTGAAGGTATGTTGATGAACGGTTTGTTGAAATCAGTTGCTCGTCAACCAGATATCATCTCAGAACTACGTAGTTTGATGATCCTAGGGGTTGCCTTTATTGAAGGTACTTTCTTCGTTACTCTTGTCTTTTCATTTATCATCAAATAAAAGAAGTATAAATTGAAAAAGGGAGGATTTTAGATGGAAGAAAGTATTAATCCAACCATCAATATTGGTCCTGTTACCTTTAATTTAACCATAGTAGTTTTGACTTTGTTGACTGTAGCACTTATTTTTGGCTTTATTTATTGGGCAAGTCGTAATATGACTTTGAGACCCACAGGAAAACAAAATGTATTAGAGTATTTATTTGATTTTGTTGTTGGATTTACAAAATCAAACCTTGGTCCAATGATAAAGGATTATTCTCTCTTTTATTTCTGTTTATTCCTGTTTATGGCCATTGCAAATAATATTGGCTTAATGGCTAGAATTCAGACTACAGATGGTGTAAATCTTTGGACCTCACCAACAGCAAATTTGTCATTTGACTTGGTCTTGTCTTTTACAATTATCTTAATGACCCACGTAGAAGGAATTCGTCGTCGTGGAATCAAAAAGTATTTAAAAGCATTTGTAACACCAGGTTTTATGACACCAATGAATCTCTTAGAAGAAGTTACCAATCTCCTTTCACTTGCATTGCGGGTCTTTGGTAATATCTTTGCAGGAGAAGTGATGGCAAGTATGTTAGTCCTACTTTCTCATCAGGCCTTCTATTGGTATCCTATTGCTTTTGGAACAAATCTAATCTGGACTGCATTTTCTGTTTTTATTTCTTGTGTACAAGCATATGTATTTACATTGTTATCTTCAATGTACCTAGGAAATAAAATTAATGATGAAGAATAGAAAGGAGTAGTTTATGAATGTAACAGTAGGTGAATTACTTGGTGATTTTATACTAATCGCTGGTTCCTTTATTCTCTTGCTAGTCTTGGTTAAGAAATACGCTTGGTCAAATTTGACTAGTATTTTCGAACAAAGAGCAGAAAAAATTGCAGCAGATATTGACGGAGCTGAACAAGCACGTCAAAAAGCAGAAGTATTGGCTCAAAAACGCGAAGATGAATTGGCTGGTAGCCGTAAAGAAGCTAAGACAATCATTGAGAATGCGAAAGAAACAGCTGAGAAAAGTAAAGCTAGTATTTTAGCAGATGCTAAGCTAGAAGCAGGACGCTTGAAAGAAAAAGCGAACCAAGAAATTGCTCAAAATAAAGCTGAAGCTTTACAAAGCGTTAAGGGTGAGGTAGCAGATTTGACAATCAGCTTGGCTGGTAAAATCATCTCACAAAACCTTGACGGTCATGCCCATAAAGAACTCATTGATCAGTATATCGATCAGTTAGGAGAAGCTTAATGGACAAGAAAACAGTAAAGGTAATTGAAAAATACAGCATGCCTTTTGTCCAATTGGTTTTAGAAAAAGGAGAAGAAGACCGTATCTTTTCAGACTTAGCTCAAATCAAGCAAGTTGCTGAAGAAACAGGCTTACCTTCTTTTTTAAAAAAAGTGGCAGTAGACGAGTCTGACAAGGAAAAAACGATTGCTTTCTTCCAAGACTCAGTGTCACCTTTATTGCAAAACTTTATCCAGGTTCTGGCATACAACCACAGAGCAAATCTTTTCTATGATGTGCTTGTAGATTGCTTGAACCGACTTGAAAAAGAAACAAATCGATTCGAAGTGACGATTACGTCAGCTCATCCTTTAACTGATGAACAGAAGAGTCGCTTGCTCCCTTTGATTGAGAAAAAAATGTCTCTGAAAGTAAGGAGTGTAAAAGAACAAATCGATGAAAGTCTCATTGGTGGTTTTGTAATTTTTGCCAATCACAAGACAATTGATGTGAGTATTAAACAACAACTTAAAGTTGTTAAAGAAAATTTGAAATAGAAAGTGGTGTTCTTTTGGCAATTAACGCACAAGAAATCAGCGCTTTAATTAAGCAACAAATTGAAAATTTCAAACCCAATTTTGATGTGACTGAAACAGGTGTTGTAACCTATATCGGGGACGGTATCGCGCGAGCTCACGGCCTTGAAAATGCCATGAGTGGAGAGTTGTTGATTTTTGAAAACGGCTCTTATGGTATGGCTCAAAACTTGGAGTCAACAGACGTTGGTATTATCATTCTGGGTGACTTTACAGATATCCGTGAAGGCGATACAATCCGCCGTACAGGTAAAATCATGGAAGTCCCTGTAGGTGAAAGTCTGATTGGTCGTGTTGTGGATCCACTAGGTCGTCCAGTTGACGGTCTTGGAGAAATCCACACTGATAAAACTCGTCCAGTAGAAGCACCAGCTCCTGGTGTTATGCAACGTAAGTCTGTATCAGAACCATTGCAAACTGGTTTGAAAGCTATTGACGCCCTTGTTCCGATTGGTCGTGGTCAACGTGAGTTGATTATCGGAGACCGTCAGACAGGGAAAACAACAATTGCGATTGATACAATCTTGAACCAAAAGGGTCAAGATATGATCTGTATCTACGTAGCGATCGGACAGAAAGAATCAACAGTTCGTACGCAAGTAGAAACACTACGTCAGTACGGTGCCTTGGACTACACAATCGTTGTGACAGCCTCTGCTTCACAACCATCTCCATTGCTCTTCCTAGCTCCTTATGCTGGGGTTGCCATGGCGGAAGAATTTATGTACCAAGGTAAGCATGTTTTGATCGTTTATGATGATCTTTCAAAACAAGCGGTAGCTTATCGTGAACTGTCTCTTTTGCTTCGTCGTCCTCCAGGTCGTGAAGCCTTCCCAGGGGATGTTTTCTACCTTCACAGCCGTTTGCTTGAGCGCTCAGCTAAAGTTTCTGATGAACTTGGTGGTGGATCTATTACAGCCCTACCGTTTATCGAGACACAAGCAGGAGATATCTCTGCCTATATCGCAACCAACGTGATTTCAATCACTGATGGACAAATCTTCCTTGGTGATGGTCTCTTCAATGCAGGTATTCGTCCAGCCATTGACGCGGGTTCATCTGTATCACGTGTAGGTGGTTCTGCACAAATCAAAGCCATGAAAAAGGTTGCTGGTACACTTCGTATCGACCTTGCTTCATACCGTGAGTTGGAAGCCTTTACTAAGTTTGGTTCTGACTTGGACGCAGCAACACAGGCTAAGTTGAATCGTGGACGTCGTACAGTTGAAGTCTTGAAACAACCTGTTCACAAACCATTGCCTGTTGAGAAACAAGTAACCATTCTTTATGCTTTGACACATGGTTTCTTGGATACTGTTCCAGTAGATGATATTGTTCGTTTCGAGGAAGAGTTCCATGCCTTCTTTGATGCTCAACATCCAGAGATTTTGGAAACCATTCGTGATACAAAAGACTTGCCAGAAGAAGCAGTCTTGGATGCTGCGATTACAGAGTTTCTCAATCAAACCAGCTTCCAATAAGAATAGAGGTGTCAGATGGCAGTATCTCTAAATGATATTAAAACAAAAATCGCCTCAACAAAAAATACGAGTCAAATTACTAATGCCATGCAAATGGTATCGGCTGCTAAGCTAGGTCGCTCTGAAGAAGCAGCTCGTAACTTCCAAGTTTATGCTCAGAAGGTTCGTAAACTTTTGACAGATATCCTTCATGGTAATGGAGCTGGTGGTTCAACCAATCCGATGTTGATTAGCCGTCCCGTGAAGAAGACAGGCTATATCGTCATTACTTCAGATCGCGGTTTGGTTGGAGGGTATAATTCTTCTATTCTGAAAGCCGTTATGGAGTTGAAGGAAGAATACCATCCAGACGGTAAAGGTTTTGAAATGATCTGTATCGGTGGAATGGGAGCTGATTTCTTTAAGGCTCGTGGTATTCAACCACTTTATGAATTACGTGGCTTGGCGGATCAACCTAGCTTTGATGAAGTTCGTAAGATTATTTCAAAAACTGTTGAAATGTACCAAAATGAACTTTTTGATGAACTCTATGTCTGCTATAACCACCATGTCAATACGCTAACTAGTCAAATGCGTGTGGAGCAAATGCTTCCGATTGTTGACTTGGATCCAAATGAAGCGGATGACAGTTACAGCTTGACCTTTGAATTGGAAACTAGCCGAGAAGAAATTTTGGAGCAGTTGTTGCCTCAGTTTGCAGAAAGTATGATTTACGGGGCTATTATCGATGCCAAGACAGCTGAAAATGCTGCAGGTATGACAGCCATGCAAACAGCGACAGATAATGCTAAGAAAGTCATTAATGATTTGACAATTCAGTATAACCGTGCCAGACAGGCGGCGATTACACAAGAAATTACAGAAATCGTAGCAGGAGCTAGTGCCTTAGAATAGGCTCTAGTCCAGCTCGTATGAAAATGAACTTATACTCAATGAAAATTAAAGAGCAAACTAGGAAGCTAGCCGCAGGCTGTACTTGAGTACGGTAAGGCGACGCTGACGTGGTTTGAATTTGATTTTCGAAGAGTATTAGGACCTAGTTGAGCTAGGAACCGACAGTATCTTATATAGAATAGGAGAAGGAGATGAGTTCAGGTAAAATTGCTCAGGTTATCGGTCCCGTTGTAGACGTCTTGTTTGCAGCAGGGGAAAAACTTCCTGAGATTAACAATGCACTTGTCGTCTACAAAAATGACGAAAGAAAAACAAAAATCGTCCTTGAAGTAGCCTTGGAGTTGGGAGATGGTATGGTTCGTACCATCGCCATGGAATCAACAGATGGTTTGACTCGTGGAATGGAAGTATTGGACACAGGTCGTCCAATCTCTGTACCAGTAGGTAAAGAAACTTTGGGACGTGTCTTCAACGTTTTGGGAGATACCATTGACTTGGAAGCTCCTTTTACAGAAGATGCAGAGCGTCAGCCAATTCATAAAAAAGCTCCAACTTTTGATGAGTTGTCTACCTCTTCTGAAATCCTTGAAACAGGGATTAAGGTTATCGACCTTCTTGCCCCTTACCTTAAAGGTGGTAAGGTTGGACTTTTCGGTGGTGCCGGAGTTGGTAAAACCGTCTTAATCCAAGAATTGATTCACAACATTGCCCAAGAACACGGTGGTATTTCAGTATTTACCGGTGTTGGGGAACGTACTCGTGAAGGGAACGACCTTTACTGGGAAATGAAAGAATCAGGCGTTATCGAGAAAACAGCCATGGTATTTGGTCAGATGAATGAGCCACCAGGAGCACGTATGCGTGTTGCCCTTACTGGTTTGACAATCGCCGAATACTTCCGTGATGTGGAAGGCCAAGACGTGCTTCTCTTTATCGATAATATCTTCCGTTTCACTCAGGCTGGTTCAGAAGTATCTGCCCTTTTGGGTCGTATGCCATCAGCCGTTGGTTACCAACCAACACTTGCTACGGAAATGGGGCAATTGCAAGAACGTATCACATCAACTAAAAAGGGTTCTGTAACCTCTATCCAGGCTATCTATGTGCCAGCGGATGACTATACTGACCCAGCGCCAGCAACAGCCTTCGCTCACTTAGACTCAACAACTAACTTGGAACGTAAGTTGGTACAATTGGGTATCTACCCAGCCGTTGACCCACTTGCTTCAAGCTCACGTGCCTTGGCACCTGAAATTGTTGGAGAAGAGCACTATGCAGTTGCTGCTGAAGTAAAACGCGTTCTTCAACGTTACCATGAATTGCAAGATATCATTGCTATCCTTGGTATGGATGAGCTTTCTGATGAAGAAAAGACCTTGGTTGCTCGTGCCCGTCGTATCCAGTTCTTCTTGTCACAAAACTTCAACGTTGCGGAACAATTTACTGGTCAGCCAGGTTCTTATGTTCCAGTTGCTGAAACTGTTCGTGGCTTTAAGGAAATACTTGATGGTAAACACGACCACTTGCCAGAAGATGCCTTCCGTGGTGTAGGTTCTATCGAAGATGTGATTGCAAAAGCTGAAAAAATGGGATTTTAAGAGGTGATCTATGGCTCAGTTAACTGTCCAGATCGTGACACCAGATGGTCTCGTCTATGATCACCATGCCAGCTTTGTATCAGTTCGAACTCTGGATGGTGAGATGGGAATCTTGCCACGACATGAAAATATGATTGCAGTTTTAGCAGTTGATGAGGTTAAGGTTAAACGTGTAGATGATGAAAATCACGTGAACTGGATTGCAGTGAACGGGGGCGTTATCGAAGTTGCCAATGGCGTTGTCACAATTGTTGCTGACTCTGCAGAACGTGCTCGTGATATCGACGTTAGTCGTGCAGAACGTGCCAAACTTCGAGCAGAGCGTGAAATTGAAGAAGCACACGACAAACACTTGATTGACCAAGAACGTCGTGCGAAGATTGCACTGCAACGTGCCATTAACCGTATTAATGTCGGAAATAGACTATAAGAAAAAAATGAACTTGAGTTACCAAGTTCATTTTTTATGTTTTCTTAGGGAGCAAAACTGATGCAAAATTAGAATTGTCTAGAGATATAAAAGATAATTAAAAGATTGCATAGTTCAATTTGCGTAGCAGAAATCATACAAATAAAATTGATTATAGTAAAATAGAATTAGAATTATTAAGAAAGTTGGTTCTTTATTGGAAACGATAGTATTTTCAATCTCTGTTTTTCTAGCAGGGATCTTGTCCTTCTTTTCCCCTTGCATTTTCCCTCTGTTACCTGTCTATACTGGTATCTTATTGGATGATCAGGATAGTGCAAAAAGTTTTTCATTATTTGGGAAAAAAGTTGCCTGGTCAGGTTTGATTCGAACACTTTGCTTTATTGCAGGTATCTCTCTCATTTTCTTTATCTTAGGATTTGGTGCTGGTTACTTTGGTAATATTCTCTATGCAAATTGGTTTCGATATGTCATGGGAACAATTATTATCATTTTGGGCCTTCACCAGATGGAAATTTTTCATTTTAAGAAATTAGAGGTTCAAAAAAGCTTTACCTTTAAAAAATCAGATTCTAATCGTTATTGGTCAGCTTTTTTACTTGGTATTACCTTTAGCTTTGGTTGGACGCCTTGTATTGGGCCGGTTTTAAGTTCTGTCTTAGCACTTGCGGCTTCTGGAGGTAATGGCGCTTGGCAAGGAGCTATCTATACTCTTATTTACACTCTGGGAATGGCCATTCCTTTCTTGGTCTTGGCTCTAGCTTCAGGCGTAGTGATGCCTTATTTTAGTAAACTCAAGCGCCATATGATGCTACTTAAGAAAATTGGTGGTTTCCTCATTATTTTAATGGGAATTTTGTTACTATTAGGACAAGTAAATGTTCTAGCTGGTATTTTTGAATAAAGGAGAAAAAGATGAAAAAAGTAATGTTTGCTGGCTTAAGCCTCTTGTCACTAGTTGTATTGATGGCCTGTGGCGAGGAAGAGACTAAAAAGACTCAAGCACCAGAACAATCCCCAAAACAACAGCAACAAACGCCTGTACAACAAATTGCTGTTGGAAAAGATGCTCCAGACTTCACCTTGCAATCTATGGATGGTAAAGAAGTTAAGTTATCTGATTATAAGGGGAAAAAAGTCTACTTGAAGTTTTGGGCTTCATGGTGTGGTCCATGTAAGAAAAGTATGCCTGAGTTGATGGAATTAGCAGCGAAACCAGATCGTGATTTTGAAATTCTTAGTGTCATTGCACCAGGAATTCAAGGTGAAAAAACTGTCGAGCAATTTCCACAATGGTTCCAAGATCAAGGATATAAAGATATCCCAGTACTTTATGACACAAAAGGAACCACCTTCCAAGCTTATCAAATTCGAAGCATTCCTACAGAATACCTGATTGATAGTCAAGGAAAGATTGGAAAGATTCAATTTGGTGTCATCAGCAACGAGGATGCAGAAGCAGCCTTTAAAGAAATGAACTAGAATCAAGATTTTAAAATAGTATTTATACAATCAATCCCCTAGATTTTAGATAGTATTAATCTAAGATTTAGGGGATTTTTGCTATCAATAAATTAAGTTTAAAAAAGAAGGGAGTTCTGTATTATACAGATTCCCCTTCTTTTTCTTTAAACATAATATTTATTTTTTAGCTTTAAGAAGTTTATTATATCATAGCTTCTCGTTGATAAAGCGGATAAACTGATTCCACCAAACTTTTAAGAAGAAGGCTTTTTCTACTTTCTTTTCTGCTACCATTTCAAAACTAGGACGTTCTGTGGTGATGTAACCTTGACCAATCAAGTCTGAGTCTTCATAAGTCAAATGTCCAACCACTGTTCCGGCTTCAAGTGGTGCTGGAATTGCCTTAGTATCAGGTGTGAATTGAACAGATTGAGAAGATTGATTCCCAATACGTTCAATTAGAGAAATATCATCTTTAGCAACAGCAGTGACTGTATCTTCTTTTCCGTCTTGTACAGGGACTTTGCTATCTTGATAGGCATCACCTTTCTGAACGATTTTGCGAAGTGTGAATGTAGAAGAGATATAATCCATTAGTGAAGATGTAGCTGTGAAGCGAGCGTAAGGATTATTGTCTTGATGATCCGCATTCAAAACAACTGTGATAACCCTCATGCCTTTTTCGACAGTAGTACCAACAAAAGACTCTCCAGCCTTATCTGTGGTCCCTGTTTTTAATCCATCAAAACCACCGCGATAAGCAGGCATACCCTCTAACATGTAATTGGTAGAAGTGATTGCCATTCCAGCAAAAGTAGAAGAAGGTTTTTTCGTGATTTCTAAGACTTGTGGGTATTTTTTTATGAGGTTGCGAGCAACGATAGCGACATCATAAGCGCTGAGCTTATTTTCCTCATCTTTTTTAGAGCCTGGGTAAATGTTATCACCTAGACTCTCATTGTTAAGACCCGTCGTATTGACAACAGTGGCATCCTGAATTCCCCATTCTAAGAGCTTTGCCCTCATCATATCGACGAAATCTTTTTCTGAGCCTGCAATTTTCTCAGCTAGCGCAATAGCCGCACTGTTGGCGCTAGATACCAGGGTTGCCTCAAGTAGTTGTTCGACGGTATAATTACGAGCTTCCATAGGAACGTTACTCGCTTCAGAATTTGTCGTTAATTTGTAAGGATAATCAGAAATATCTACCGGAGTTGATAGTGTAATACTGCCGTTTTCCAAGGCTTCATAGACAAGATAAACAGTAATTAACTTTGTGATTGAAGCAATTTCAACTGGCTGGGTTGCATCTTTCTCATAGAGAATTTTACCAGTATTTGCCTCAACAGCAATTGCATGTTTAGCAGCAATATTAAAATCTTGAGCAGCAACAGTAGATGCTGAGCCAATAATGGAAAGGCTTAAAAGAGTTAAAATTATTTTTTTCATAGTAAGTTTATTCTATCATAAAGAAAAAAATATTCCCAGTTTCATGATAGAAGAAAGAAGTTTTTTTGAAAGTGTGGTAAAATAGATGAATGGAGGTACTTCATGTTTCGTAAGAATAAATTATTTTTTTGGACCAGTGAGATTTTACTATTAACCATCATCTTTTATTTATGGAGACAGATGGGTGGGATTATAACGCCTTTTGTAAGTGTCGCAAACACTATAATGATTCCCTTTCTTTTAGGTGGTTTTTTATATTATTTGACCAATCCTATTGTAAATTTTTTACAAAAGTATTTCAAAATTAACCGTATCATTGGTATTCTACTAACCTTGTGCGCCTTGGTTTGTGGGCTAGTTATTGGGGTCGTCTATCTCTTACCGATTTTGATTAATCAGCTGACAAGTTTGATTGCTACAAGTCAGACAATCTACAGTCGTCTGCAAGATTTGATTATCGATTTATCCACTTATCCAGCCTTTCAAAATTTAGATATTCAAGCGACTATTCAACAGTTAAATCTCTCTTATGTAGATATTCTACAGAATATCCTAAATAGTGTAACGAATAGTGTTGGAAGTGTCTTATCTGCGCTCTTTAGTACTGTTTTGATTATTATCATGACACCTGTATTTTTAATTTATTTTTTGTTAGATGGCCACAAATTCTTGCCGATGCTTGAGCGTACTGTTTTAAAGCGAGATAAGTTGCATATTACAGGTCTTTTAAAAAATTTGAATACTACAATTGCTCGATATATTAGTGGAGTTGCTATTGATGCGATTATTATTGGTTGTTTGGCCTTTATCGGATATAGCGTGATTGGTTTGAAATACGCTTTGGTCTTTGCCATCTTTTCAGGATTGGCCAATCTCATTCCTTATGTTGGACCAAGTATTGGTTTGATTCCGATGATTATCGCCAATGTCTTTACTGATCCCCATAGAATGCTGATTGCAGTTGTTTATATGCTGATCATTCAACAAGTGGATGGAAACATCCTCTACCCTCGAATCGTTGGTGGAGTGATGAAGGTTCATCCAATTACGATTTTAGTATTACTTTTGTTATCAAGTAATATCTATGGTGTCATTGGCATGATTGTCGCAGTACCAACCTATTCTATCTTAAAAGAAATTTCTAAGTTTTTGTCACGTTTGTATGAAAACCATAAAATAATGAAAGAACGAGAAAGAGAATTAGCTAAGTAAAAGTCAGGAAATTCCTGATTTTTCTTTTTATTTAGGCAAATGATAGGAGTGGAAGTGCCGTTTAGATTAGTAGATTAAGAATAATTCACAAAAACTTTGTAAAACACTTGCAATTTAGCTGAAATTTGATAAAATAGTAAGGAAAGTTAGACTGTATTGCCTACTGTCTATCTATAAAATATATTTTATTGGAGGCTTTTACTCAAATGGCAAAAGAAAAATACGATCGTAGTAAACCACACGTTAACATTGGTACTATCGGACACGTTGACCACGGTAAAACTACCCTAACTGCAGCTATCACAACTGTTTTGGCACGTCGCTTGCCTTCATCAGTTAACCAACCTAAAGACTATGCGTCTATCGATGCTGCTCCAGAAGAACGCGAACGCGGTATCACAATCAACACTGCGCACGTTGAGTACGAAACTGAAAAACGTCACTACGCTCACATCGACGCTCCAGGACACGCGGACTACGTTAAAAACATGATCACTGGTGCCGCTCAAATGGACGGAGCTATCCTTGTAGTAGCTTCAACTGACGGACCAATGCCACAAACTCGTGAGCACATCCTTCTTTCACGTCAGGTTGGTGTTAAACACCTTATCGTCTTCATGAACAAAGTTGACTTGGTTGACGACGAAGAATTGCTTGAATTGGTTGAAATGGAAATCCGTGACCTATTGTCAGAATACGACTTCCCAGGTGACGATCTTCCAGTTATCCAAGGTTCAGCTCTTAAAGCCCTTGAAGGTGACACTAAATACGAAGACATCGTTATGGAATTGATGAACACAGTTGATGAGTACATTCCAGAACCAGAACGTGACACTGACAAACCATTGCTTCTTCCAGTCGAAGACGTATTCTCAATCACTGGACGTGGTACAGTTGCTTCAGGACGTATCGACCGTGGTATCGTTAAAGTCAACGACGAAATCGAAATCGTTGGTATCAAAGAAGAAACTCAAAAAGCAGTTGTTACTGGTGTTGAAATGTTCCGTAAACAACTTGACGAAGGTCTTGCCGGAGATAACGTAGGTGTCCTTCTTCGTGGTGTTCAACGTGACGAAATCGAACGTGGACAAGTTATCGCTAAACCAGGTTCAATCAACCCACACACTAAATTTAAAGGTGAAGTTTACATCCTTACTAAAGAAGAAGGTGGACGTCACACTCCATTCTTCAACAACTACCGTCCACAATTCTACTTCCGTACTACTGACGTTACAGGTTCAATCGAACTTCCAGCAGGTACTGAAATGGTAATGCCTGGTGATAACGTGACAATCGACGTTGAGTTGATCCACCCAATCGCCGTAGAACAAGGTACTACATTCTCTATCCGTGAGGGTGGACGTACTGTTGGTTCAGGTATGGTTACAGAAATCGAAGCTTAATTCGATTTAGTTCCCAGAAGAACAATTATTTAAGTCAGACACTAAAAGAATCTTGCTTTGCAAGGTTCTTTTTCATTATGTCACTATTAGTCCGTCTAGCTCCGTTAGGTGTGAGACAAATAAATGATGGCTGTGAAATATTTTTACTTTTCATGGAAAAATTGTTTTGAGAAAGATTCCATCTTTTTTTGGGGGAGTAATTTGTAGATATAAAAAAGACAAACACTAAAATGATGTTTGTCTTTGGTGTGTAGCTCCGTTAGTTGGTCAGTTATAATTATATTAATTAGCAAAACTGATGCAGACCGCTTCTGGGACATGGAAGTCATTAGAAAGTTCTGCTAGACGACCAGTTTCAGGATTGCGTTTAAAGACGGTTGCATTGTCAGAGTCTTGATGGATAGCAATGACAAATTCTTGATCCGGTGTCAAATCAAAATCACGTGGAGTCTGACCATGAGTCGGAACGATTTCTAACAACTCTAAACTACCGTCCGCAAGGATTGTATATACTGCGATAGAATCATGACCACGGTTAGAAGCGTAGAGGTATTTACCGTCTTTAGAGAGACGAATAGCAGCAGTACCATTAAAGCCTTCATAACCGTCTGGTAGAGTTGAAATGACTTGCATGCGTTCAAATTCGCCAACACCATCGTAGATTAGAACCTCGATAGTGCTATTAAGTTCACAAATGAGATAAGCAATTTTATAATGGTTATGGAAAATAATATGGCGTGAGCCTGCTCCTGGCTGGCTGTGATAGGTATAGAGTTTAGATAATTTTCCTTCTTGATCAAGATCATAAGTGATGACTTGGTCAGTTCCCAAGTCGCAAGTCACTAGATAGTGGTCAGGTGTTAAATCTGTATAGTGAACATGTGGAGAAGCTTGATTTTCATGTGGACCTTGGCCACTGTGTTGATCCACATCACTAAGTAGAAGACGACCATCTTCCTGACGTTTATAAACAAGGACCTGTCCCTTGTGGTAGTTTGCTGCGTACACCAAATCACGCTTTTCATCAACGGCAACATAACAGTGGGGAGCTCCTTCTTCCACGACATGATTTAATAAGGTTCCATCAGTTTGATAGGCTGCAATCCCCCCCTTATCGTCTTGACTACCAACAGTGTATAAATGTTGGTGTTGGTCAAAGGCAAGGTAGGTCGGACTTGGCTCAGCTGCAAAAAGTTCTAGATTTGAAAGCTGACCAGTTTCTGTATCGAAGTCTGCCTTGTAAATCCCTTGGGAAGTCCGACGTGTATAAGTTCCAAAATAAACAGTTTCTTTCATAACTTTACCTCTTTATAAAGATAAGTCTATTATATCACAAAATGAATTTATAATATGCTATGCGGTGCAATTCAATGGAATGTAAGCACTTTAAAAAAGAGTTATTTTGATTTAAAAATGGTATAATGAGAGAATGACAGAAAGGAAGTATTTATGGAGCAAAAAGAGAAACATTTTAGCCTATCTTGGTTTTTCAAGTGGTTTTTGGATAACAAGGCAATTACGGTATTTTTGGTAACCTTATTATTGGGACTGAATCTTTTTATTTTAAGCAAGATTAGTTTTCTATTTTCACCGGTTCTAGACTTTTTGGCAGTTGTGATGTTGCCAGTCATTCTATCTGGTTTGCTATATTATTTATTAAATCCTATCGTTGATTGGTTGGAGAAGCATAAGATTAATCGCGTCATCGCAATCAGTATTGTCTTTGTCATCATCGCTCTCTTTATCATTTGGGGCTTGGCAGTGGCTATTCCAAGTCTGCAACGTCAAGTTTTAACCTTTGCAAGAAATGTACCAATCTATCTCGAAGATGCTGATCGAGTTATTAATGATTTGGTCACCAAGCGTTTACCAGATGATTTCAGACCTCAGTTAGAGCAAGTTTTAACAAACTTCTCTAGTCAGGCTACAGTTTGGGCAAGTAAAGTTTCATCTCAGGCAGTCAACTGGGTGAGTGCCTTTATTAGCGGGGCATCTCAAGTGATTGTTGCCTTGATTATCGTTCCTTTCATGCTCTTTTATCTCTTGCGTGATGGGAAAGGCTTGCGTAACTATTTAACCCAATTCATGCCAACGAAATTGAAGGAACCTGTAGGACAGGTTTTGTCAGATGTGAATCAACAGTTGTCCAACTATGTTAGAGGACAAGTAACAGTAGCTATTATTGTAGCAGTAATGTTTATCATCTTTTTCAAGATTATAGGTCTACGCTATGCGGTTACGCTGGGTGTAACTGCTGGTATTTTAAATCTGGTTCCTTATCTGGGTAGCTTCCTAGCCATGCTTCCTGCCTTAGTTTTGGGCTTGATTGCTGGTCCAGTTATGCTGTTGAAAGTGGTAATTGTCTTTATCGTAGAACAAACTATTGAAGGCCGTTTTGTCTCTCCACTGATTTTGGGAAGTCAATTGAATATCCATCCCATTAATGTTCTTTTTGTCTTGTTAACTTCAGGATCTATGTTTGGTATTTGGGGAGTTTTACTCGGTATTCCGGTTTATGCTTCTGCTAAGGTTGTCATTTCGGCCATTTTTGAATGGTATAAGGTAGTCAGTGGCCTATATGAAGTAGAGGGAGAGGAAATCAAGAGTGAACAATAGTCAACAGATGTTACAGGCCTTGGAAGAGCAAGATTTAACCAAGGCTGAGCACTATTTCGTCAAAGCTTTAGAAAATGATCCAAGTGACCTTCTGTATGAGTTAGCTACCTATCTTGAAGGGATTGGTTTTTATCCTCAGGCCAAGGAAATTTACTTGAAAATTGTAGGGGATTTTCCAGAGGTTAATCTTAATCTAGCGGCTATTGCTAGCGAGGATGGTCAAATCGAAGAAGCCTTTGCTTATCTTGAGGAAATCCAAGCTGACAGTGACTGGTATGTTTCAGCTTTGGCACTTAAAGCAGACCTTTACCAGCTGGAAGGTTTGACAGATGTAGCGCGTGAGAAACTGCTGGAGGCTTTGACCTATTCAGAGGATCCTCTCTTGATATTGGGCTTGGCAGAGTTGGATAGTGAGTTGGAAAATTACCAAGAGGCTATTCAAAGCTATGCTCAGTTAGATAATCGTACTATTTATGAGCAAACAGGCATTTCTACCTATCAACGGATTGGCTTTGCCTATGCCCAGTTAGGGAAATTTGAAACGGCTACAGAGTTTTTAGAAAAAGCCTTGGAGTTAGAATACGATGACCTAACAGCTTTTGAGTTAGCCAGTCTTTACTTTGATAGAAAAGAATACCAAAAAGCTGTCCTCTACTTTAAGCAGCTTGATACCATTTCACCTGACTTTGAAGGCTATGAGTATGGTTATAGTCAGGCCTTGCATGAGGAACATCAGGTTCAAGAAGCCCTGCGTATCGCTAAGCAAGGTTTGGAGAAAAATCCTTTTGAAACTCGCCTCTTGCTAGCTGCTTCACAATTCTCTTATGAATTACATGATGCTAGTGGTGCAGAAAACTACCTCCTTACTGCTAAAGCAGACGCTGAGGATACGGAAGAAATCTTACTCCGTTTAGCAACTATTTATCTAGAACAGAAGCGCTATGAGGATATTCTAGACTTACAAAGTGATGAGCCAGAAAATCTTTTGACCAAGTGGATGATTGCTCGTTCTTATCAAGAGATGGACGATTTGGATACTGCCTACGAGCATTATCAAGAGTTGGCAGGAGATTTAAAGGACAATCCAGAGTTTCTGGAACACTATATCTATCTCTTGCGTGAATTGGGCTACTTTGAGGAAGCAAAAGTCAATGCGCAAGCTTACTTAAAACTGGTTCCAGATGATGTGCAAATGCAAGAATTGTTTGAGAGATTGCAGGAATAAAATGTTTTAAAGCTATATCTTATCATTTTTCATAGTATCATCTACAGGTTATTTTATCTATTGTATGGTGAGAGTATATTTGAGTTGTTGTGTTTGTATTCGAGTTTCCAATATAAGACATAAGAAGTGAGATAAGTAATATTTTTAAAAATACAATCTTAGACTTTATAGTAAAAGAAAAAGTTCTCATTTCATAAGTGACAGATTGAATAGAAAGCCCTTAGACTAAAAGTTTCTAAGGGTTTTTCTTTGTGTGAAATTGTAAAATAGGGGTAAGAAAAGTTGTGAGATGTTTGCCATGTTTCATAAAAAAATGAGACTACGATTACAATCATGTTGATTATTACACGCTAGAGGAACTCGTTCCGCAAGACTATATTCTTCGTCAGGTTGAGTAAGTTCTCGATTTTCCTTCATCTATGATTGAATCGTATCCAATAACCACAAATATACTTACCAAGTGTTAGATAATCAAGCTAAGTTTATAAGTGAGCAACTGGAAGTTAAGATTGACTTAGATCGGAAAAAGCAAGGAAAACAGGGAGGGAAAGTTTTTTGTTTTGCATTGAAAAGTATTTTATAGAGGGTTCAACTTATTTTAAGGATAGTAGAGCTGGAGAAATAAAAAAGACAAACACTAAAATGATGTTTGTCTTCGGTGTGGAGTTCTCATTAAATGAGAACCTAGTTACAATTAGTTTTTAGAAGCAGCTTGGAATTCTGGGTTTTTCCATGCTTCGTCAATAATAGCTTGTAATTCATTTGCAGATGCTTGCATTTTTTGAGTTTCTGCGTCGTTCAATGGGATATTTACTGGACGTACGATACCATGTGCACCAACAACAGCTGGTTGACCGATAAAGACGTTTTTAACTCCGTATTGACCTTCTTGGAATACTGAAAGTGGAAGTACTGCGTTTTCATCGTCAAGGATTGCTTTAGTGATACGAGCAAGGGCTACTGCGATACCGTAGTATGTTGCACCTTTTTTGTTGATGATTGTGTAGGCTGCATCACGAACACCTTCGAACAATTCAATCAATTCAGCTTCTTGAACATTTTGAGTGTCTTTAAGGAATTCTTCAAGGTTTACACCAGCGATGTTAGCGTGTGACCAAACAGCGAACTCAGAGTCACCGTGTTCACCCATGATGTAGGCGTGCACTGAACGAGCATCAACATCAAGTTTTTCAGCAAGTGCTTGACGGAAACGAGCTGAGTCAAGTGAAGTACCTGAACCGATAACGCGTTCTTTAGGGAAACCAGAGAATTTCCAAGTTGAGTAAGTCAAAACGTCAACTGGGTTAGCGGCAACAAGGAAGATACCTTTGAAACCTGATTCAACAACTTGAGTTACGATTGATTTATTGATAGCAAGGTTTTTACCTACAAGGTCAAGACGAGTTTCACCTGGTTTTTGAGGAGCACCTGCAGTAATCACAACAAGGTCAGCGTCTGCACAGTCAGAGTATTGAGCTGCGTAGATTTTTTTAGGTGAAGTGAAGGCAAGGGCGTGACTAAGGTCAAGCGCGTCACCAACAGCTTTTTCATGCAATTGTGGAATTTCAATAATTCCAAGCTCTTGTGCAATTCCTTGGTTAACAAGTGCAAAAGCGTAAGAAGAACCTACAGCACCATCACCGACAAGGATAACTTTTTTGTGTTGTTTAGTTGAAGTCATTATTCTAAACATCTCCTTAATTTTATTCAGGGATTTCCCCAGTTACTTCAATTCTATCACTTTTAAAAAGCTTTGTCACGGATATGCCTTTCAGTTCTTGATGTAAACGTTTTAGCGATTGTATATACCTGAAATATGGAAGACATTATGGTATAATATTGTTAATTACTAATTGTGAAATGAGGCATTTATTAATGCAGGATAAAAATTTAGTGAATGTCAATCTGACAAAGGAGATGAAGACGAGCTTTATCGACTACGCCATGAGTGTTATCGTAGCGCGGGCTCTTCCTGATGTTCGAGATGGCTTGAAACCTGTTCACCGTCGAATTCTCTACGGAATGAATGAATTGGGTGTTACTCCAGACAAACCCCATAAAAAATCTGCTCGTATTACAGGGGATGTCATGGGGAAATACCACCCACACGGAGATTCCTCAATCTATGAAGCCATGGTTCGTATGGCTCAATGGTGGAGCTACCGTTACATGCTTGTCGACGGGCATGGGAACTTTGGTTCTATGGATGGAGACGGTGCTGCCGCCCAGCGTTATACTGAGGCACGTATGAGCAAGATTGCTCTGGAGATGCTTCGTGATATCAATAAAAATACGGTTGATTTCGTTGATAACTATGATGCCAATGAACGTGAACCTTTAGTCCTTCCAGCTCGTTTTCCAAATCTTTTAGTTAATGGAGCTACTGGTATCGCTGTCGGTATGGCGACCAATATTCCACCTCATAACTTGGGTGAAACTATTGATGCTGTGAAGTTGGTCATGGACAATCCTGAAGTGACCACTAAGGATTTGATGGAAGTCTTGCCTGGGCCAGATTTTCCAACTGGTGCCCTTGTTATGGGGAAATCAGGTATTCATAAAGCTTACGAAACAGGTAAAGGTTCGATTGTTCTTCGTTCTCGTACTGAAATCGAAGAAACTAAAACTGGCCGTGAGCGTATCGTTGTAACAGAATTTCCTTACATGGTCAATAAAACAAAGGTGCATGAGCATATTGTTCGTTTGGTTCAGGAAAAACGCATTGAGGGTATCACAGCAGTACGTGATGAGTCAAACCGTGAAGGGGTTCGATTTGTTATCGAAGTAAAGCGCGATGCCTCAGCCAATGTTATCCTCAACAATCTCTTCAAGATGACCCAGATGCAAACCAACTTTGGTTTCAATATGCTTGCTATCCAAAATGGTGTACCGAAGATTTTGTCTCTTCGTCAGATTTTGGATGCTTATATCGAGCACCAAAAAGAAGTGGTTGTTCGTCGTACTCGTTTTGACAAGGAAAAAGCAGAAGCGCGTGCACACATTTTAGAAGGTCTCTTAATTGCACTAGACCATATCGACGAAGTGATTCGTATCATCCGTGCTAGTGAAACGGATGCGGAAGCACAAGCTGAGTTGATGAGTAAGTTTAAGCTTTCTGAACGCCAAAGTCAGGCTATCCTAGATATGCGTCTTCGTCGTTTGACAGGCTTGGAACGCGATAAGATTCAGTCTGAATATGATGACCTTTTGGCTTTGATTGCAGATTTAGCAGATATTCTTGCTAAGCCAGAACGTGTTTCTCAAATAATCAAAGACGAATTAGATGAAGTCAAGCGTAAGTTTGGCGACCAACGTCGTACAGAGTTGATGGTCGGTGAAGTCTTGAGCCTTGAAGACGAGGATTTGATTGAAGAATCGGATGTCTTAATTACACTTTCTAACAAAGGCTACATCAAACGTTTGGATCAAGGAGAATTCACTGCTCAAAAACGTGGTGGTCGTGGTGTTCAAGGAACCGGTGTTAAGGATGACGATTTTGTCCGTGAGTTAGTGTCAACAAGCACTCATGATCACCTACTCTTCTTTACAAATAAAGGACGTGTTTATCGTCTTAAAGGTTATGAAATTCCTGAATATGGCCGTACAGCCAAGGGATTGCCGATTGTCAATCTTTTAAAATTGGATGAAGGTGAAAGTATTCAGACTATTATCAATGTTGAATCTGAACGTAGTGATGATGCTTACCTTTTCTTCACAACCCGTCATGGTATTGTGAAGAGAACCAGTGTTAAGGAATTTGCTAACATTCGTCAGAATGGACTCAAGGCTTTGAACCTCAAGGATGAAGATGAGTTGATTAATGTATTGTTGACGGAAGAAGACACGGATATTATCATTGGTACCAAGTTTGGTTATGCAGTTCGCTTTAATCAATCAGCCGTTCGCGGCATGAGTCGTATCGCCACAGGTGTGAAAGGTGTGAATCTCCGTGAGGGAGACACAGTTGTTGGTGCTAGTGTGATTACAGACCAGGATGAGGTTCTTATCATTACTGAAAAAGGATATGGTAAGCGTACAGTTGCTACTGAATATCCAACTAAAGGTCGTGGTGGTAAAGGGATGCAAACTGCTAAAATTACTGAAAAGAATGGTTCCCTTGCTGGTCTTATGACAGTTAAAGGTGATGAAGATTTGATGATTATCACTGATACTGGTGTCATGATTCGAACTAACGTTGCCAATATTTCACAAACAGGTCGCTCAACTATGGGAGTTAAAGTGATGCGCCTGGACCAAGATGCTAAAATTGTAACCTTTACTACGGTTGCAGCGGCAGAAAAAGAAGAAGTTGGGGCAGAAAACGAAACAGAAGGTGAAGCATAATGTCTCATAAAAAGAATAATAAGAAAATCAAACGAAAAAATCTGCTGACAAATATCTTGGCTGTATTTCTCATACTGATCTCTATTGCTTTAATTTTTAATGCAAAGATTCGTGATGCATTTATTGCTTGGAATAGTAATAAATACCAAGTTAGTCAAGTATCAAAAGAAAAAATAGAAGAAAATCAGGACACAGAGGGAAATTTTGATTTTGATTCAGTAAAAGCCATTTCCTCTGAAGCTGTTTTAGCCTCTCAATGGGATAATCAAAAATTACCTGTTATCGGAGGAATTGCAATACCTGAGCTTGAAATTAATTTACCTATCTTTAAGGGGATTGCAAATGTCAATCTTTTATATGGTGCGGGTACCATGAAGCGTGACCAAGAAATGGGTAAAGGGAATTATTCATTAGCTAGCCATCATATTTTCACAGGTGATAATGCTAGTCAGATGCTTTTTTCTCCACTAGATCGTGCGAAAAAAGGGATGAAAATTCACTTGACAGATAAGAATAAAGTGTATACCTATGAAATTAGTGAAGTGAAACGAGTTACACCAGATAGAGTAGATGAAATTGATGACCGAACTGGTGTTGATGAAATTACTTTAGTAACTTGTGAGGATGCAGCAGCTACTGAGCGGATCATTGTAAAGGGTGATTTGAAAGAAACAAAAGATTATTCACAAACATCTGACGAAATTTTGACAGCCTTCAATCAACCATATAAACAATTTTATTAGTTCTAAAAGAATCAGTGAAGATTAAGTTTCATTGATTCTTTTAATATTTTCATAAAATAAACTTTTATGAAATACAGAAAACGTTTCCTTAATTCTAAAGTTTGTGATATAATTATCACAAATAAAAGTTTTAGGAGTTTATTATGGTTTCTTCAGAATTTATCTCAAAGATTGAATTTGCTTGCAAGAAGAAGGAAAGTCTTTATAGTCAAAGCAAATTTAAGTATGCGATTCGTTCGATGTTTGCAGGTGCATTTTTAACCTTCAGTACTGCTGCTGGTGCAGTTGGGGCTGACTTGATTAATAAAATTGCACCAGGTAGTGGACGCTTCCTATTCCCCTTTGTCTTTGCTTGGGGATTGGCCTACATTGTTTTCTTGAATGCCGAGTTGGTAACATCAAACATGATGTTCTTGACTGCTGGTAGTTTCTTGAAAAAAATCTCTTGGAGAAAAACAGCTGAGATTTTACTTTACTGTACCTTGTTCAACCTTATCGGGGCTTTGATAGCAGGTTGGGGCTTTGCCCACTCAGCAGCTTATGCACATCTGACACACGATAGTTTCATCTCAGGGGTTGTTGAGATGAAGTTAGGCCGTTCAAATGAATTAATCTTGCTTGAGGCGATTTTGGCAAATATTTTCGTAAATATTGCGATTCTTTCATTTGTTTTGGTCAAAGATGGTGGTGCCAAACTTTGGCTTGTGTTGTCAGCGATTTACATGTTTGTATTCTTAACAAACGAGCACATTGCGGCGAACTTTGCTTCTTTCGCGATTGTAAAATTCAGTGTTGCTGCTGATTCAATTGCTAACTTCGGTATTGGAAATATGCTTCGTCACTGGGGTGTAACCTTCATCGGAAACTTTATCGGAGGAGGCCTCCTGATGGGTCTTCCATATGCCTTCCTCAATAAAAATGAAGATACTTATGTAGATTAAGAAAATGAGCACGATTGAGTCGTGCTTTTTTCATTTTTAAAATAAGGTAACAGTTATTTATTATATCAAAATATAGAAAGCTAATATTTGTAAACTATACCTTAAGGTGCTACAATATCCTTAATCAAACTATTTGGAGGTCGCCTTATGACTCGTGATTTTAAATTTGAAACTTTGCAACTGCATGCTGGTCAAGTTGTGGATCCAGCTACCAAGTCTCGTGCAGTGCCGATTTATCAAACAACATCTTTTGTTTTTGATGACACGCAGGAAGGTGCAGATCTTTTTGCCTTGAGAAAACCAGGGAACATTTATACTCGTATCACCAACCCTACAACAGCTGTCTTTGAAGAAAGAATTGCTGCCCTTGAAGGTGGTGTTGGAGCTCTTGCAACAGCATCAGGTATGGCCGCAGTGACTTATACGATTTTGGCGCTTGCCCATGCTGGTGACCATGTAGTGGCTGCTTCGACTATTTACGGTGGAACCTTCAATCTTTTGAAAGAAACCCTTCCTCGTTATGGGATCACAACAACCTTTGTGGACGTGGATAATTTGGAGGAAGTAGAAGCAGCTATCAATGACAATACCAAGCTTGTCTTGATTGAAACCTTGGGTAACCCCTTGATTAACATACCAGACTTGGAAAAATTAGCTGAGATTGCGCATAAACACCAGATTCCACTTGTTTCTGACAATACTTTTGCTACACCTTATTTGATTAATGTCTTTTCTCACGGTGTAGATATTTCCATTCACTCTGCGACTAAATTTATCGGGGGTCATGGTACGACTATTGGTGGAGTGATTGTCGATAGCGGTCGTTTTGACTGGGCAGCTTCAGGAAAATTCCCTCAATTTGTTGAGGAAGACCCAAGCTACCACAATTTGAGCTATACTCGTGATGTGGGTGCAGCAGCCTTTATTATCGCTGTTCGTGTTCAATTGCTCCGTGATACAGGTGCAGCCTTGTCACCATTTAATGCCTTCTTGTTACTCCAAGGACTTGAAACACTTTCACTTCGTTTGGAACGTCATGTACAAAATGCAGAGAAAATTGTTGATTTCCTTGTCAACCATCCTAAGGTAGAAAAGGTCAATTATCCAAAACTAGCAGATAGTCCTTACCATGCCTTGGCTGAGAAATACTTGCCAAAAGGTGTTGGCTCAATCTTTACTTTCCATGTTAAAGGTGGAGAGACAGAGGCTCGCAAGGTAATTGATCATTTAGAAATATTCTCTGACCTAGCAAACGTGGCAGATGCCAAATCGCTTGTTGTCCATCCAGCGACAACCACTCACGGTCAGTTGTCAGAAAAAGACCTAGAAGCAGCAGGTGTCACACCAAATCAAATCCGCTTGTCAATCGGTCTTGAAAATGTAGAAGATTTGATTGAAGACTTGCGCTTGGCCTTGGAAAAAATTTAAAGAAAAAGAAGATAAACAGTGGGTTTCGACTCGCTGTTTTTGATTTTTCCTCAGGCATGATATAATGGATAAAGAAGTCTAGAAAGAGGAACGATATGAACGAAATCAAATGTCCCAACTGTGGGGAAGTATTTACAGTAAATGAAAGCCAGTATGCCGAACTCTTGTCCCAAGTGAGAACGGCAGAGTTTGATAAGGAATTACACGACCGCATGAAGCAGGAACTGGCCTTGGCTGAGCAAAAGGCTATGAATGAACAACAGACTAAACTGGCTCAAAAAGACCAAGAAATCTCGCGATTGCGGAGTCAAATCCAAAACTTTGATACAGAAAAAGAATTGGCCAAGAAAGAGGTTGAACAGACAAGTAATCAGGCCTTATTGGCTAAGGATAAGGAAGTACAAGCCTTGGAAAACCAATTGGCAACCTTGCGTTTAGAGCATGAAAATCAACTGCAAAAGACCCTTTCTGACCTTGAAAAAGAACGAGATCAGGTTAAAAATCAGCTCCTACTACAAGAAAAGGAAAACGAGCTTTCTCTTGCTTCAGTTAAGCAAAACTACGAAGCTCAACTCAAGGCAGCTAGTGAACAGGTTGAATTTTACAAGAATTTCAAAGCCCAGCAGTCTACAAAAGCCATCGGGGAAAGTCTGGAACAGTATGCAGAGAGTGAGTTTAACAAGGTCCGCAGTTTTGCCTTTCCAAATGCCTACTTTGAAAAGGATAACAAGGTTTCTGCGCGTGGGTCTAAGGGGGACTTTATCTTCCGTGAGTGTGATGAAAATGGAGTCGAAATCATTTCTATCATGTTTGAGATGAAAAATGAAGCAGATGGAACAGAGAAGAAGCATAAGAATGCAGATTTTTACAAGGAATTGGACAAGGACCGTCGGGAGAAGAACTGTGAATATGCGGTTTTGGTAACCATGCTTGAGGCCGATAATGATTACTTTAACACAGGGATTGTAGACGTCAGCCACGAGTACGAAAAGATGTATGTGGTTCGTCCTCAATTCTTTATTCAGTTGATTGGGCTTTTGCGAAATGCGGCGCTTAATTCCCTAAAATACAAGCAGGAGTTGGCCTTAGTTCGCGAGCAAAATATCGACATTACGCATTTTGAGGAAGACTTGGATGCCTTTAAGCTAGCTTTTGCTAAAAACTATAATTCAGCTTCGACCAACTTTGGCAAAGCTATTGATGAAATCGACAAGGCCATCAAACGCATGGAAGAAGTTAAGAAATTCCTGACAACATCTGAAAACCAACTTCGCCTTGCAAACAATAAATTGGAAGATGTTTCCGTTAAAAAATTGACTCGGAAAAATCCAACTATGAAAGCCAAGTTTGATGCGCTGAAGGGGGAGTAGGAGGATCCTATGCAGATACGAAAAGCAACCATGAAAGATGCTGAAGCACTACTGTCTCTATACGAAGACTTGGGCTATCCAACGACCGCTTCTAAGCTGTCTCGACGTTTAGAAATGATTCTTTCTCAACCACATTATGGCTGTCTTCTAGCTGAAAGAAACGGAGAAATTTTAGGTTTCTTAGGTTATGCGAAGCTCTTCTTTTTTGAAGCAGATGGATCTTACTATCGTATTTTAGCTTTGTCAGTTGCAAAAGAAACAAGACGACAAGGAATTGCTAGTAGGCTAATCGATGAATTGAAAAAACAAGCGGTAAAAGAAGGAGTTGAGGCACTGGCTCTAAATAGTGGATTAACCGCTGAACGAAATGCTGCACATCAGTTTTATCAGGCTGTTGGATTTGAAAAAGTGACTGCAGGCTTTGCTCTGCATTTAAAAAGTCAACATGAATAAACATGATAAAATAGTAAGGGAAACGAAGTAATGTCTTCAACAAAAGGAAAAACCTTATATTTTAATAATAAGAGCATGGACTATGTGATCTTTGGACAAGTGAAGAAGTCTTTCGTCATCATAAAGAGAGTTTTAGTATTTTTAGAAAGTTAATGAATGAACGGTATTATCAACTTAAAAAAAGAAGCGGGCATGACCTCGCATGATGCGGTTTTTAAGCTGCGTAAGATTTTGGGAACCAAGAAGATTGGTCATGGTGGGACCTTGGATCCGGATGTGGTGGGTGTTTTGCCCATTGCGGTTGGCAAGGCGACACGCATGGTCGAGTTTATGCAGGACGAGGGCAAGGTCTATGAGGGGGAAATCACTCTGGGCTATTCCACGACGACAGAGGATGCTAGTGGGGAAGTGGTCGCAGAGACACCTGTTTTATCGCACTTGGATGAAAAGCTTGTTGATGAAGCAATCGCCAGTCTGACTGGGCCTATTACCCAGATTCCACCTATGTATTCGGCTGTAAAGGTCAATGGTCGCAAGCTTTATGAGTATGCGCGTGCAGGTCAAGAAGTAGAGCGTCCAGAGCGTCAGGTGACCATTTATCAATTTGAGCGGACAAGTCCGATTGCTTATGAGGGGAATTTAGCACGTTTTACTTTTCGTGTGAAATGTAGCAAGGGGACTTACATCCGTACCTTGTCAGTTGATTTGGGAGAGAAGCTTGGTTATGCGGCTCATATGTCACATCTAACACGGACTAGTGCTGCCGGTCTACAGCTTGAAGATGCTCTTACATTGGAAGAAATTGCTGAAAAAGTGGAGGCTGGTCAATTGGACTTTCTTCATCCTCTAGAGATTGGGACAGGCGACCTTGTCAAAGTTTTCCTAACTCAAGAAGAGGCTACAGAAGTACGCTTTGGTCGTTTTATCGAACTCGAACAAACAGAACAAGAATTAGCTGCCTTTGAAGATGATAAATTGCTAGCCATTCTAGAAAAACGGGACAATCTCTACAAGCCAAGGAAGGTTTTTAGCTAGTCTAACTGAGGTGTAGGGAGTGTTGTTTCCCCTAGACTATCCAAACCAGACTATAAATTTTGCAAAAAATGTGATAGAATAGACGACGGATAAAAAAACGGAGGATAGCATGCAAAATAGACCAATCATTATCGGAGTGACAGGTGGTTCTGGTGGTGGTAAGACCAGTGTTTCAAGAGCCATTTTATCGCATTTTCCTGATGAAAAGATTTCCATGATTGAGCATGATTCATACTATAAGGATCAGTCTCATTTGACCTTTGAAGAGCGTGTCAAAACCAACTACGACCATCCTTTTGCCTTTGATACAGACTTGATGATTGAGCAGATAAAGGAATTGTTGGCAGGGCGTCCGGTGGACATCCCGACTTATGACTATACAGAGCATACACGAAGCAGCAAGACCTATCGTCAAGAGCCTCAAGATGTCTTTATCGTTGAGGGGATTTTGGTCTTGGAGGACAAGCGTCTGCGCGATTTGATGGATATCAAGATTTTTGTGGATACGGATGATGATGTGCGCATTATTCGTCGTATCAAGCGTGATATGGAGGAGCGTGGCCGTAGTTTGGATAGCGTTATTGACCAGTATTTAGGTGTGGTCAAGCCCATGTACCATCAGTTTATCGAGCCAACCAAGCGTTATGCCGATATCGTCATTCCTGAGGGAGTCAGCAATACAGTTGCTATCGACCTGTTGACGACCAAGATTGCAAAGATTTTGGAAGAAGCTCGAAACAGCAAATAATCAGATGTGGAGGCTTTGCCTCCTTTTTCTATTTTTCCCTCATAATGGTACATAAATGGAGATTTTTAGGCATATTTTTGGTATAATAATACCCATGAAAGAGCAAGAAAATGAATAGTAGGTGGAGATGGAAAAGTATTTATCGGTAACAACTTTGACCAAGTATCTGAAAATGAAATTCGATAAAGACCCTTACTTGGAACGGGTCTATTTAACTGGTCAAGTTTCCAACTTTCGTAAACGACCTACTCACCAATATTTCTCCCTAAAAGATGACCATGCAGTTATTCAAGCGACTATTTGGTCTGGGATTTATCAGAAATTAGGTTTTGACCTGGAAGAAGGAATGAAGATCAATGTGATTGGTCGCGTGCAGGTCTATGAACCAAGTGGTAGCTACTCCATCATCATTGAAAAGGCAGAGCCTGATGGAGTTGGTGCGCTTGCGATTCAGTTTGAGCAACTCAAGAAAAAATTGACAGAAGAAGGCCTGTTTCAAGAACGCTTCAAGCAACCTCTGCCCCAATTTTCTAAGAGAATTGGTGTAGTGACCAGTCGCAGTGGAGCCGTTATTCGAGATATTATCACGACCGTCAGCAGGCGATTTCCAGGTGTCGATATCTTACTTTATCCAACTAAGGTTCAAGGAGATGGAGCAGCAGAGGAAATTGCTCGTAATATTGCGCGTGCCAATCAACGGGACGATTTGGATTTGCTGATTATTGGTCGTGGTGGTGGTTCCATAGAGGATCTCTGGGCCTTTAACGAAGAAATTGTGGTGCGAGCTATTTTTGAATCTCGTTTGCCAATCATTTCTAGTGTGGGACATGAGACGGATGTGACCTTGGCAGATTTTGTGGCAGATCGCCGCGCTGCGACGCCGACAGCGGCAGCTGAACTAGCAACACCTGTGACCAAGTTGGATGTATTAGCTCATTTGCAAAATCAGGAAAAGCGGATGGCTACGGCAGTCCGAAATGTTCTATCTAAGAAACAAGAAGCTTTGGAAAAATGCAGTCAGTCTGTTATCTTTAGACAACCAGAACGTTTGTATGATGGCTATTTGCAACGCTTAGATCAACTGCAACTGCGCTTAAAACAAAGTTTACGAACACGGATTTCAGATAACAAACAAGTAGTCCAAGCAAGGACGCATCGACTGGTTCAATTATCACCTGTTACCAAAATTCAACGTTATCAAGACCGTCTAGGCCAGTTGGATAAGCTCCTCCGTAGCCAAATGGCGCTGGTTTATGATGCCAAGGTTGCTGAAGTCAAGCGACTTTCAGAAGCCTTGCTCATGTTGGATACCAGTCGAATTGTGGCGCGTGGTTATGCTATTGTCAAAAAAGAAGAGTCAGTTGTGGATTCGGTTGAGAGTTTGAAGAAAAAAGACCAAGTGACGCTTTTGATGCGAGATGGTCAAGTAGAATTAGAGGTTAAAGATGTCAAAACAAAAGAAATTTGAGGAAAATCTAGCAGAACTGGAGACTATTGTCCAAAGTTTGGAAAATGGTGAAATAGCTCTAGAAGATGCGATTGCGGCCTTTCAAAAGGGCATGCTCTTGTCAAAAGAGCTCCAAGCGACGCTGGACAAGGCTGAAAAGACCTTGGTTAAGGTTATGCAAGAAGACGGAACAGAAAGTGATTTTGAATGAAGAAGCAAGAAAAATTAGCTCTTGTCGAGTCGGCCTTGGAAGACTTTTATGGAGACCAGCAGTTTGCTTCTAGTTTACGAGAGTCTGTTCTCTATTCCATTCATGCTGGTGGCAAGCGTATCCGGCCTTTTCTCTTGTTGGAAGTTCTGGAAGCCTTGCGGGTTGCTATTAAACCTGCTCACGCGCAGGTGGCTGCAGCTTTGGAAATGATCCATACAGGGAGCTTGATTCATGATGATCTTCCAGCTATGGATGATGATGATTACCGTCGGGGACGCTTGACCAATCACAAGAAATTCGGTGAAGCTATGGCTATTTTGGCTGGAGATGCTTTATTCCTAGATCCTTACGCCTTGATAGCGCAGGCAGATTTGCCAAGTCAGATCAAGGTTGACTTGATTGCCAACTTATCCCTAGCTTCAGGAAGTCTGGGCATGGTAGCAGGCCAGGTTTTGGACATGGAGGGTGAACACCAGCATTTGTCTTTGGAAGAACTTCAGACCATTCATGCTAATAAGACTGGCAAACTACTAGCTTATCCCTTCCAAGCAGCTGCTATCATAGCAGAATTGTCACCTGAAATGCAGGTGAAGCTGAAAACTGTGGGTGAATTGATTGGGCTTGCTTTTCAGGTTCGAGACGATGTACTGGATGTGACAGCTAGTTTTGAGGAAATCGGCAAGACGCCTCAAAAGGACCTACAGGCTGAAAAATCAACCTATCCAGCCTTGTTGGGTTTGGAAGAGGCAATTGTCTTTTGTAACCAGACTTTGGATCAGGCTAATGCAAAATTAGAAGAAATTGCCCAGCAGATTCCCTTTGAAACAGAATCGATTGTAAAAGTAGTAGAAAGTTTGAGAATCAATGGCTAAGGAAAGAGTGGATGTACTAGCTTATAAACAGGGCTTGTTTGAAACGCGAGAACAAGCCAAGCGCGGTGTTATGGCTGGCCTAGTCGTAGCAGTCCTGAATGGAGAACGGTTTGACAAGCCAGGAGAGAAAATTCCCGATGACACCGAACTAAAACTCAAGGGGGAGAAACTCAAGTATGTCAGCCGTGGTGGCTTGAAACTGGAGAAGGCCTTGCAGGTCTTTGATTTGTCAGTGGAAGGGACAACAACGATTGATATCGGGGCTTCTACTGGTGGTTTTACCGATGTTATGTTGCAAAATGGTGCTGAGTTAGTCTTTGCAGTCGATGTCGGTACCAATCAATTGGCTTGGAAACTACGCCAAGACCCACGGGTTGTCAGTATGGAGCAGTTCAATTTCCGCTATGCTGAAAAGACTGATTTCGAGCAGGAACCGAGCTTTGCCAGCATTGACGTGAGTTTCATTTCCCTCAGTCTGATTCTTCCGGCCTTGCACCGTGTGTTGGCTGATCAAGGTCAGGTTGTGGCTCTGGTTAAGCCCCAGTTTGAGGCAGGACGTGAGCAGATTGGGAAAAATGGAATTATTCGCGATGCCAAGGTCCATCAGAATGTCCTTGAATCTGTCACAGCTATGGCAGTAGAGGAAGGATTTTCAGTTCTTGGTTTGGACTTTTCTCCCATCCAAGGTGGTCATGGCAATATTGAATTTTTAGCGTATTTGAAAAAAGAAGAGTCAGCAAGCAATCAGGTTCTTGCTGAAATTGAAGAAGTAGTAGAGAGGGCGCATAGTCAATTTAAAAATGAATAAAAAAGAGAGACTTGAAAAAATTAGACGATTTGTGACAGATTATCAAATCGGTACACAAGAAGAAATTGTAGAACATTTGAAAGAGGCAGGGATCACTGCCACTCAAGCGACGGTATCACGAGATATCAAAGAACTAGGTATTGTCAAAATTCCTTTGAGAGACAACACTTATGTCTATGAATTGCCAAAATCAATCGTAAAAAGTTTGCAACTAGCTGAAGACAATATCGAATCGGCAGAATTGATGGATAAGATGATTAATCTCCAAGTTATCCCAGGAAATACGGCTTTTGTAAAAGCTCAGTTAACCGAGACTTTTGCGGACAAGATTTTTAGCTGTTTAGCTGATGATAGCTCGATTTTAGTCATTGCCAGAAGTGAAAGTCTAGCTGAGGAAATCTTTGAACAAGTAAAAAATTGGTAGGTCTATATGTTACTTGAAATTTCGATAAAAAACTTTGCCATTATTGAGGCCATTTCCCTCAATTTTGAAAAGGGAATGACTGTCCTGACTGGTGAAACGGGTGCAGGGAAGTCGATTATCATTGATGCCATGAATATGATGTTGGGAGCTCGTGCGACGACAGATGTTATTCGTTATGGTGCGCCAAAGGCAGAGATTGAGGGGCTTTTCTCAGTTGAGAATAGTCGCCTTTTACAGGAAATTTTTGATGAGCAAGGTTTGGAAATGGGTGATGAGATTATCATTCGTCGAGAAATCTTGCAAAATGGTCGGAGTATTAGTCGTGTCAATGGCCAGATGGTCAATCTATCTGTTTTGCGTGCTATTGGACAACATCTAGTAGATATTCATGGTCAGCATGATCAAGAGGAGTTAATGCGTCCCCAACTTCATATCCAGATGTTGGATGAATTTGGCGATGCAGCTTTTTGGAACTTGAAAGAAACCTATCAAACGAGTTTTGATGCCTATCGAAAAATGCGCAAGCAGGTTCTGGAAGTCAAGAAAAACCAACAGGAACATAAGGCTCGTATTGAAATGTTGGAATTTCAAATGGCAGAGATTGAGGCTGCAAACTTGCAGGCTGGAGAAGACCTAGCTCTCAATCAAGAGCGTGATAAACTTCTCAATCATAAAAATATTGCAGATACGCTGACCAATGCCTACAGTATGTTGGACAATGAAGACTTTTCAAGTCTAGCCAATGTTCGTTCAGCCATGAATGACATGGAAAGTGTCGAAGAGTATGACCCTGAATACCGTGAAATTTCAAGCTCTTTGTCTGAGACCTACTATGTCTTAGAAGATATTAGCAAACGTCTGGAAGCTATTATAGAGGACCTTGATTTTGATGGTAATCGCCTCATGCAGGTTGAGAACCGCTTGGACCTCCTTCATACCATTACCCGTAAGTATGGTGGGACTGTAGACGATGTCTTGCTTTATTTTGCCAAGATTACGGAAGAATACAATCTCTTGACAGGCAATAACCTTTCGTCTGAGGACATGGAAGCAGAGCTCAAGAAATTGGAAGTTAATCTTGTCGACTTGGCAGGTCAGCTTGCATCTGCTCGTCATGACTTGGCTCAGCAGCTCGAAGCAGAGATTAAACAAGAACTGCAAGACCTCTATATGGAAAAAGCCCAGTTTCAAGTTCGTTTTAGCAAGGGCAAATTCAGTCGTGAGGGAAATGAAATGGTTGAGTTTTACATTTCAACCAACCCTGGTGAAGACTTTAAACCCTTGGTTAAGGTTGCATCTGGTGGGGAATTATCTCGTCTCATGCTAGCTATTAAGTCTGCCTTTTCTCGTAAAGAAGGCAAGACCAGCATTGTTTTTGACGAGGTGGATACGGGAGTTTCAGGTCGCGTAGCCCAAGCTATTGCGCAGAAGATTCACAAGATTGGCCAGCATGGTCAGGTTCTTGCAATTTCCCATCTTCCTCAAGTGATTGCGATTGCGGATTATCAATTCTTTATTGAGAAGATTAGCAATGAGCATTCAACGGTTTCGACTGTTCGTCTCTTGTCGGTTGAAGAGCGAGTGGAAGAAGTTGCTAAGATGTTGGCTGGTGATGATGTGACGGAAGCAGCCCTGACGCAAGCCAGAGAATTGTTGAGAAACAGGGAGAAATAAGATGACAGACTATTATGTAATTGGAGATGTTCATGGAAAAGCTGGGATGCTGGAAGACCTTCTCAAAACATGGGACGGCCAGACCCAGTTGCTCTTTCTAGGGGACTTGATTGACCGTGGTGAAGATAGTCGCCGTGTTCTAGAAATGGTTAAGGACTTAGTGGACAATCAAGGGGCTATCTGTCTATCAGGAAACCACGAGTATATGTTTTTGACTTGGCTCGATAACCCAGAAGAAAGCTATGACCACTATCGTCGCAATGGTGGAGATACAACCATTAACTCTATCCTAGGTCGACCCTTGGATGCACCGGTTGATGGAGTAGAAGATGCCAAGCGTGTTGCTACTGAAGCAGCAGACTTGGTCGAATTTATTCGTCAAATGCCGTTTGTGGTAGAGACAGACAAGTATATCTTTGTTCACGCAGGTATTGATTTGACCTTGGATGACTGGCATGAAACTACAGATTATAAAAAAGTTTGGCTTAGAAAACCATTCCACGAAGCAGAAAATCATACTGGAAAAATCATTGTCTTTGGCCATACACCGGTATATGGTTTGTTAAAGCAAGAGCGTGGTACAGCTGATCTTTGGACTACAGAAGATGGCAAGATTGGGATGGACGGAGGAGCTGTTTATGGTGGTGTCCTTCATGGGATTGTCTTTACAGACCAAGGAATGACAGAACACCACTTTATCGAAAATGACGGCTTTGTTGCTGAAGATTAGTACTCCTGGCAGGGTATGGTCTTGTCAAAATGTCAAAAACAATTTATAATAAATAGATACCCTGAAAGGAAGAGAATCATGAACTTAGAAGAATTGAAAAAACGACAGGAGAAGATCCGTAACTTCTCTATTATCGCCCATATTGACCACGGGAAATCAACTCTAGCAGATCGCATTTTGGAAAAGACAGAGACAGTATCCAGTCGTGAAATGCAAGCTCAACTTTTGGACAGTATGGATCTAGAGCGAGAACGTGGGATTACTATTAAGTTGAATGCCATTGAGCTGAATTATACTGCAAAAGATGGGGAAACTTATATTTTCCACTTGATTGACACGCCGGGGCACGTAGACTTCACCTATGAAGTTTCACGTTCGCTCGCTGCCTGTGAGGGAGCGATTTTGGTGGTCGATGCTGCTCAAGGGATTGAGGCTCAAACCCTTGCCAATGTTTATCTGGCCTTGGACAATGATTTGGAAATCATGCCAGTCATTAACAAAATTGACCTACCGGCTGCAGATCCAGAGCGCGTGCGTACAGAGATTGAAGATGTGATTGGTTTGGATGCCAGCGAAGCAGTATTGGCTTCTGCCAAGGCTGGTATTGGGATTGAAGAAATCCTCGAGCAAATCGTAGAAAAAGTACCAGCACCAACAGGTGATGTGACGGCGCCACTTAAGGCCTTGATTTTCGACTCTGTTTACGATGCCTACCGTGGGGTTATTCTCCAAGTGCGTGTCATGGACGGGGTGGTTAAACCTGGTGATAAGATTCAGCTCATGAGTAATGGCAAGACCTTTGATGTGACCGAAGTCGGTATTTTTACACCCAAAGCAGTTGGTCGTGATTTTCTTGCGACTGGGGACGTTGGTTACATTGCGGCTTCTATCAAGACGGTTCAGGACACTCGTGTGGGTGATACAGTTACCTTGGCAACCAATCCTGCGGCTGAGCCATTACATGGCTACAAGCAGATGAATCCTATGGTCTTTGCGGGTCTCTACCCAATTGAGTCAAACAAGTATAATGATCTTCGTGAAGCCCTTGAAAAATTGCAACTGAATGATGCTAGTCTTCAATTTGAACCAGAAACATCACAGGCACTTGGATTTGGTTTCCGTTGTGGTTTCCTTGGACTTCTCCATATGGATGTTATCCAAGAACGTTTGGAACGTGAGTTTAACATCGACCTCATCATGACAGCTCCGTCTGTTATTTACAAAGTTAATTTGACCGACGGTGAGTCTATGGATGTGTCGAACCCATCTGAGTTTCCAGACCCAACTAAGATTGCGACCATTGAAGAGCCTTATGTCCAGGCGCAGATCATGGTACCACAGGAGTTTGTCGGGGCAGTGATGGAGCTAGCTCAGCGCAAGCGTGGGGACTTTGTGACTATGGACTATATTGATGATAATCGGGTTAATGTTATCTATCAAATTCCTCTTGCTGAAATTGTCTTTGACTTCTTTGATAAACTTAAGTCTTCGACACGTGGTTATGCAAGCTTTGACTACGAATTGTCAGAATATCGCCCATCTAAGCTGGTCAAAATGGATATCCTTCTCAATGGAGACAAGGTGGATGCCCTTAGCTTTATCGTTCACAAGGATTTTGCCTACGAACGTGGAAAACTCATCGTTGATAAACTTAAGAAAATCATCCCTCGTCAACAATTTGAAGTACCAATCCAAGCAGCTATTGGACACAAGATTGTCGCTCGTACTGATATCAAGGCCCTTCGTAAGAACGTACTTGCTAAATGTTATGGTGGTGACGTTTCTCGTAAGCGTAAACTGCTTGAAAAACAAAAAGCTGGTAAAAAACGCATGAAAGCTATCGGATCAGTAGAAGTTCCACAAGAAGCCTTCCTCAGCGTCTTGAGTATGGATGAAGAATAATGATTCTATATAAAACTCTTGAAATACATTCAAGAGTTTTATATTTTTAGTTAAAAATTGTAACTTAACTCCATTTATGGTAGAGTAAAATACGGAGGTTATATGGAATACTAAAAGTTATTATGACTAGGAAAATTTTAAATAAAATTGATAAAGAACTGGGGCAGAAAATGAATTAGAATAATGATTCTATTTTACCGCTTGGATCTATAATTGTTAGTAAAGAAGGGGCGATTCCTTTAACTTATGATGAAAGTATTAGAAGAAAAACAAATTAAAACTGAAAAGTTATATGGTTTTACTCGATATTTATTAATTGAAATAAATAATGGTTACGGGTTACTGGATTGTGA